>DAOMZC010000029.1:0-19759 GCA_035437965.1 Pseudomonadota bacterium | reverse complement strand
AAGCTCAAGATGATGAGCCCGATGAGCGCCGAGGCGACGGTGGTGCGCAACTACATCGACTGGGTGCTGTCGCTGCCGTGGGAAGAGCGGACCCAGGACAAGCTGAACATCACCGAGGCCGAGCACATCCTCGATGAGGATCACTACGGCCTGCAGAAGATCAAAGAGCGCATCGTCGAGTACCTGGCGGTGCAGGCGCTGGTCAAGAAGCTCAAGGGGCCGATCCTGTGCCTCGTCGGGCCGCCCGGCGTGGGCAAGACCTCGCTCGCCAAGTCGATCGCGCGGGCGACCGGGCGGCGGTTCGTGCGGCTGTCGCTCGGCGGCGTGCGCGACGAGGCCGAGATCCGCGGCCACCGGCGGACGTATATCGGCGCCATGCCGGGCAAGATCATCCAGAGCCTGAAGAAGGCGGGCAGCAATAACCCGGTGATGCTGCTCGATGAGGTGGACAAGATGTCCACCGACTTCCGCGGTGATCCGTCGGCGGCGCTCCTGGAGGTCCTCGATCCCGAGCAGAACAGCGCGTTCGTCGATCACTACCTGGACGTCGACTACGATCTTTCCGATGTCATGTTCGTCGCCACCGCCAACAGCCTGCACAGCATCCCGATGCCGCTGCAGGATCGCATGGAGATCATCCACCTGCCCGGCTACACCGAGTGGGAGAAGCTCGCCATCGCCCAGCAGTACCTCATCCCCAAAGAGCGCGAGATGAACGGCATCGGCAAGGTGGCGCTCGACGTCAGCGCCGACACCATCCGCTCGATCATCCACCACTATACGAAGGAAGCCGGCGTGCGCAGCCTCGAGCGCGAGATCTCGACGATCTGCCGCAAGCTGGCGCGCGAGACGGTGGTGAAGACCGCGGGCGGCAAGACCACCGAGCAGATCCGCTTCCGCATCACCCAGCAGAACCTGCCCAAGTACCTCGGGGAGCCCAAGTACCGCTCGGGCAAGATGGAGGAGAAGGACGAGGTCGGGCTGTGCAACGGCCTGGCGGTGACCATGCACGGCGGCGAGCTCCTGGTCACCGAGGTGAGCGTGGTGCCGGGCAAGGGCAAGCTGGTGCTCACCGGCAAGCTCGGCGAGGTGATGCAGGAGTCGGCGCAGGCGGCGATGAGCTACGTGCGCTCGCGCGTCGATGCGCTGGGGCTTGAGCGCGACTTCTATCAGAAGGTCGATCTGCACGTGCACTTCCCCGAAGGGGCGGTGCCCAAGGACGGGCCGTCGGCGGGCATCACCATGGTGACGAGCCTGGTCTCGGCGCTGCTGCGGCTGGCGGTGCGGCGCGACGTGGCGATGACCGGCGAGGTGACGCTGCGCGGCCGGGTGCTGCCGATCGGCGGCCTCAAAGACAAGATCCTCGCCGCCCACCGCGCCGGCATCTTCACCTGCATCATCCCGTCCGAGAACCAGAAGGACCTAAAAGACATCCCGCCGCGCGTCATGCGCGAGATGAAGATCATCGCCGTCGACCACATGGATCAGGTCCTGCGCAGCGCGCTCGTCCTCGCCCATCCCGAGAGCTTCCTCAGCCAGCCGAGCCAGCCGGTGGACTGGCGCGCGACCAACGTGAACGGCCAGGCGCCCGGCCTGCCGCCGGCCCTGGCAGGCGAGCCGGCCGCGGTGAGCTGAGCCGCGCGCCCAAGCCGTGACCAGCCGAGCTCACAGGCTGGTCACGGCGGCGCGGCGAAAAAATCATAACGATTCAAAATGTTTTTCTTGACTGGTCTGCTCGCCCTCTGTTACCAGTTACATCCACCTGGTTGCCGGAGGGTTTGCAAGGGCGTATAGCTCAGTGGTAGAGCATCGGCCTTACAAGCCGAGGGTCACAGGTTCAAGCCCTGTTGCGCCCACAGCAAAAAGTAAGAGTTCCCTGATTTTGGGGTGGTAGTTAAGTTGGTTATAACGCCGGCCTGTCACGCCGGAGGCCGCGGGTTCAAGTCCCGTCCACCCCGCTCTTGAAAAGGCCCACTCCGAAAGGAGGCGGGCCTTTTTCTTTTCCCGTGCTTCTTTTTCCCGCTTCTTTTTTCGGACCGTAGAGCCGAGCGTACGCTCGTCACAAACAGGAGCGAACAGAGCTCGGACAGGGCGCTGACTATTGCGGCGCGGTCTGCGAAACTAGCGCGATGAGCGGAACCAAGCGGCGACTCCTGCGCGGGATCGGGGTCGCGTTTCTTTTGTTGATCGCGGGGCTCGGCGCCTACACCTATCACCCGCGGCCGGCGCTGCCCGACCTGAGGCCGTTCCTTGAGCGGGCGCGCAGCTACGACGTGACGATTGCGCGCGACGCCTGGGGGGTGCCGACAGTCATCGGGCCGCGCGATGTCGACGGCGCCTTTGGCCTCGCCTACGCCCATGGGGAGGACGACTGGGAGACCATCCAGACCGTCCTTCTGGCGACCCGCGGCCGGCTGGCCGAGCGGGACGGACCCAAGGCGGTGCCCACCGATGTCGTGGTCCGCCTGCTCAAGGTGTGGGAGACCGTGGACGCCGGCTACTCGACCCGGCTGTCGCCCGAGGTCCGGGCGCTGGTCGAGGCGTACGCCGACGGCCTCAACGCCTTCGCCGCCCGCCACCCGGAGCGCGTCGCCGGGGGCCTTCTGCCCGTGCTCGGCCAGGACGTGGTCGCCGGCTTCGTCTTCAAGACGCCGTTCTTCTATGGCCTGGACCGCACCCTCGGCGAGCTGCTCGACAAGGACCGCCGGCCGCACCTGGCGCTCGGCGGGCAGGCCGCCTGGCACGCCACCAGCGCGCCGCCGCTCGAGCTCGGCTCCAACGGCTTTGCCATCGCGCCGCAGCGCAGCGGGGACGGGGTGACGCGGCTCATCGTCAACTCGCACCAGCCGCTCACCGGGCCGGTCGCGTGGTGGGAGGCGCGCGTGCTGTCCGGCGAGGGCTGGGAGGTCGCGGGGGGCTTCTTCCCGGGCAGCCCGTTCATGCTGCACGGCCACAACCAGCGGCTCGGCTGGGCGGCGACGGTCAACCATCCAGACCTGATCGATGTCTACGTGCTCGAGCTGGATCCCAAAGATCCCAAGCGCTACCGGCTGGACGGGGTCTATAAGCAGATGGAGACCCAGAAGCTCAAGATTCCGGTCCACCTGTTTGGCCCGTTCGCGTTCCCGCTGCCCTACGAGGTCGACTTCACGGTGCATGGCCCGGTGGTGCGCGGCAAGCACGCCAGCTACGCGGTGCGCTACGCCGGCCAGGGCGAGGTGCGCCACGTCGAGCAGTACTATCGCCTGAACCGCGCCCAGAACCGCGACCAGTGGCTCGCCGCGATGCGGTTGAACGCGCTGCCCTCGATCAACTTCACCTACGCCGACGCCGACGGCAACATCGGCTACGTCCACAACGCGATGATGCCGCGCCGCAAGGAGGGAATCGACTGGGCCGCGGATCTGCCCGGCGATCGCTCCGACCTCATCTGGTCTTTGTCCGAGCGCGTGCCGTTCGATGCTCTGCCGCAGCTGTGGAACCCGCCCTCGGGCGCCGTGTTCAACGCCAACAACACGCCGCTGCACGCGACCGATGGACCGGGCAACATCGATCCCGCCGCGGTGCCGGCGACCTTCGGCATCGAGCGCCAGATGACCAACCGCGCCCTGCGCGCCGAGGAGCTCTTGCAAAAGACTCCCATCGTCGGCCGCGAGGAGCTGTTGCGCATCAAGTTCGATGATCACTACGCCAAGGGCTCGCGCGCCGCGGCGGTGAAGGCCGAGGTGCTGGCGCTGCCCGAGCCGACCGAGCCGGTGCTCAAGGAAGCGCGCCGCGTGCTGGCCCTGTGGGACCTCGGGGCCGAGCAGAAAAATCCCCACGCGGCGATCGGCATCCTCACCGTCCGCCGCGTCCTCACCGAGGAGTACCATGGCAAGTCGACGCCGGTTGTGGCCAAGATCTTCGATGAGTCGGCGCGCTGGCTGATGCAGCACTTTGGCCGCATCGATGTCCCGTGGGGTGAGGTAAATCGGCTCCGCCGCGGCGCGCTCGAGCTGCCGCTCGACGGCGGGCCCGACATGCTGCGGGCGGTCTACGGCGACCTCGCCGACGATGGCCACATCCACGCCACGGTGGGCGACAGCCTGATCATGCTCGTCGAGTGGCCCAAGGACGGTCCGGTGCGCGCCGAGAGCGTGCACCAGTTCGGCGCCGCCACGCTGGACGCGAGCTCGCCCCATTACGCCGATCAAGCGCCGCTGTTCGCCGCGCGCCGCTTCAAGCAAGCTCCGCTCGAGCGCGAGGCCGTGCTCAAGAGCGCCGCGAAGACCTACAGACCCGGGCGGGAATAGGAGTCATCCCATTCGTTAGTCTGAGCTCGGCTGGCCACGGCGCTGCTGCAGCAGCCACTCAAAAAGGGCGGGCTCGGCGTAGGTCGGCTCTTCGGCGGCGTGACCGGTGCGCGGCCACTCGGTGTAGCGGACGATGCCGCCGGACTCGCGCAGCGCCTGGGCCATCTGCCGCGACTCGCTTACCGGGACGAAGAAATCCTGCGCGCCGTGAAAGATCCAGACCGGCGTGCGGCCGAGCTTCTTCGCCATGCTGGCGTAGGGATCCGCAAGATCGATGAGCTGCTCCGCCTTGGGTATCTTGATCCACGGCGGTGGCCGCACGCCGCCGCAGATCGGCGCGAGCGCCGCGAACCGTCCGGGGTAGCGCGCCGCCAGGTAGTAGGTGCCAAAGCCGCCCATCGAGTTGCCTGTCACGTAGACCCGCTCGGGATCGCCGTTGAAATCGCGGATCGCGGTCTCCAGCGCCTCCATCGCCCGCTGCGCCATGGCCGGCATCGCCCAGAAGCCCTGCGCCGTACACTGCGGGAACACGACGATGAAGGGGAAGTAGCCGAGCGTCCCCTGCACCGCCGGACCCAGGCCCACCTGAGTCTGCGCGAGTCCGTCCTGACCGCGCTCGCCGCCGCCGTGAAGGTACAGGATCACCGGCCACTTGCGATCCGTCGTATGGTGAGTCGGGCGGTAGATCCAGAACTTGTGCGTCCCCTGCCGGGTGCCGATCTGGCGGGCGACAAAGCCGTGACTCGGCTCGGGCGAAAACGCCGCGGGACCGGCGCAGCCCGCGAGCAAGGCCCAAGCCAAGTTACAGAGCACCGCCATCCCGAGTACTACGCGCCGCGCCCCCTGGGGTAGGCCACAGAGCCAGCGGCTCGCGCCGCGCCGGC
Source organism: Pseudomonadota bacterium (assembly GCA_035437965.1). Classification (GTDB taxonomy): domain Bacteria; phylum Myxococcota_A; class Polyangia; order Palsa-1104; family JAEUJZ01; genus CALFML01. Next base: position 14,583 of record DAOMZC010000029.1, on the reverse strand, counting down.
CACAAGGCGAAGGCGCAGGCGCAGGCGAAGACCCGCGGTCGGCAAGCCGCAGCTCGGCGCAGAAGAGGGAGGCGTCTCGGGGCGTCGGGCCCGCAGGCTCGGGAAAGGTCTGTCTCATGTAGCTTTAGGATGCCGCAGATCGGCGCGCTGCCGCGAGCGGCGATTCAGCCCGCCGCCGCCGACTCCTTGAGGCGGGCAGCTCCCGTCGCCCAAGCGCAAAAAAGCGCGAGTATATGAAGGGGGTCCTTTTGTGATATCCTCCTGCCGGGAGGATCCACAAGATGCGCGATGGCGAAGGTGTGCAGCAGCGTTCCCCGGGCAGTCGCGGCAAGCAGCGGCAACTCTTGCGGTGCGGCGGCTGGCTGGCCCTCTGCGCGCTCGGGTCGTGCGACTCCGGGGCCAGTAACCTCGTCATCGCGGTGAGCGGACTGCCGGCGCGCGCGGTGGCCGTGTCGGTCGAGGCGTCCCTCGATGGCAAGGCGGCGCAGAGCGCGATGGAGTTCACCCAGCCGCTCGATCGCCTGGGCGTCGCCCTGCCGTCCGCGACGAGCGGCCGCCTGACGCTCGCCCTGACCGCGCTCGACAGCGATCGCTGCACCCAGGGGACCGCGGCCGCCAGCGCCGACCTCCCGTCGCAGCACGTCGATCCGCCGCTTGCCGCCACCATCACGCCCAAGAGCCCGCGCCAGTGCGGCACGCTGCCGCCGTGCGCCGCCAACGCGGTCTGCCCGCTGACCGCCCCCGCGCAAAAGAGCCAGATCTTCAGCATGTGGTCGATCTCGCCGAGCGACATCTGGGCGGTGGGCGAGCTTGGAACCCTCATGCACTTCAACGGCACCGCCTGGAGCGCCGTCCCAAGCGGCGTCACCACGGACCTCAACGCGGTGTGGGCGAGCAGCGCCACCGATGTCTGGGCGGTCGGCGCGGGCAACAAGTTCCTCCACTATGACGGCACCGCCTGGACCCCGGTTACGACCGGCGCCCTCTACACCTTGAACGGGCTCTGGGGCACCGCCGCGAACAATGTCTGGGCGGTCGGCGCCAACAGCGGCCTTGGGGGCGCGGGGGAGTTCTGGCACTTCGACGGCACGAGCTGGAGCAAGGTGCCGACCGGAATCATGGGCACCCTGTACGGAGTGTGGGCAAGCTCGCCCACCGACATCTTCGCCTGCGGTCCCGCGGGGCTCATCATCCACTATGACGGAGTGGCGTGGAAGACCAAGTCGAGCTCCACCTCGAACACCCTTTACGGCATCTGGGGGAGCGCCGCGAATCAGGTCTTTGCCGTCGGTCAGCTCGGCACTGTCGTGCGCTACGACGGCACTACCTGGAGGACGCTGCCCGCCGGCGGGACCCTGCAGGACTTGAACGGCGTATTCGGCGATGGCAAGGCCGTCTACATAGTGGGTGACACCGGTACGCTGCTGCGCAGCTCCGCCACGTTCGACAGCTTCCAATCGGTGACGACCGGCTTCAGCACCCATCTGTATACAATCCAGCCGCAGGGAATGAACGGCATCGGCTGGCTGGCCGGCAGCAGCGGCACCGGCGGCGTGCTCGCCTATTACGACAACCGCCCGTAGGCCGCCCGCGTTCCTCTCAGCCTCCTGTTTCAATCCTCTTTCTAAGTTTCCTTAACTTCCCAAGCTCTGCAAGTCGGTCGCGCGGCTGCGGCTGCGTCACCCGCTTCCGAGTCGCGGCGCGGGCGAGCGGCTGGGCTATGCAAATCTGACACATGGGCCCTCCTGACACAGCTTGACGGAGTGTCCGCGGCCATTGCCCGTCGGAGCTGCAGCTCGCTCTGCCTGGCATACGCCGTGCATTCCAAGCGGCTCGTCCAGGAATGCCAGCGCCGGCTGCCTGGGTACTGAATCACCAGGGGGCCGGAGGGAACCCTCCAGCCAGAGGGAGTCTGACCATGAGTCATAACCACGCTCAGAGAGACCCTGAAGATCCGCTGCCAGCCAACGGCCAGCAGCAAGTAATAATCCCAGTCATCGCCGAAGGGCTGGTGGTCGAAAAAGTCGAGCACGACACCGGCGGCGTGCGCGCCACCAAGTCGGTGCGCGAGCGCGTCCAGGTGGTCGACGAGCCGCTTGCAAGGGAAGAAGTCACCGTCGAGCGCAAGGCGGTCAACCAGGTGCTGACCACGCCGGCGCAGCCGCGGCAGGAAGGCGACACCCTGATCATTCCGGTCATGGAAGAGATCCTGGTCGTCGAGAGGCGGCTCCTGTTGAAGGAAGAGATTCACATCCACAAGCGGCGCAAGGAAGTCCACGAACCCCGGCGGTTCGTGGTGCGCAGCGAGGAAGTCACTTTGGAGCAGCTCGGTCCAGCGGACGCGGCCGACTGCCACAACCAGCCCGCGCAACCGCCGGCTACGAAAGGTGGAGTACGATGAACAAGACAATCGTAGGGGTATTCGATGACTTCGCTGAGGCGCAGAAGGTAGTCCAGGAGCTCGTCGAGCAGGGCGTGCCGCGCAGCGAGATCAGCATGGTCGCCAGCGCGGATGCCAGCGGGCGCGCCGGCGACTCGACGCTCGGCGCGGTGAACCTGCAGTCCGGTGGCAGCCTGATGGCCAGCGGGTCGTTCGGCAAGGCGCTCGGCGGCACCGGCGCGGCGCTCACCCAGTTCGGGCTCAACGCCGACATGGCGCGCGTGTACCAGGACGCTGTGTGCAAGAGCGGCAAGGTCCTGGTCGCGGTGCAGGCGAGCGAGGATCGGCTGACCAGCTTCAGCGACTTGATGCGCCGCTACCGCACCTCCGATCTGTCATCGGAGTTTGGCGCGATCGGCCAGAGCGAGGTGGTCCTGCCGGTGATGCAGGAGTCGCTGCAGGTCGGCAAGCGTGAGGTGCAGCGCGGCGGCGTGCACGTCCACTCGTACATCACCGAGACCCCGGTCGAGGAGTCGGTACGCCTGCGCGAGGAGCGGGTCAGCGTCGAGCGCCACCCCGCCAACCGCCCGGTGACGGTCGAGGACGCGGCCGCCTTCAAGGACGGCTCGTTCGAGGTCCGCCAGACCGCCGAGGAGGTCGTGGTCGCCAAGGAGGCGCGGGTGGTCGAGGAGGTGGTGATCAACAAGCAGGTCGCCGAGCGCACCGAGACCGTCCGTGACACAGTGCGCCGCACCGATGTGGTGGTCGAGGATCTGTCGGGCAAGGACGACCTGCAGACGCGGCGCGATCGCTACGCGCAGTACGAGCCGGAGTTCCGCCAGAACTACAGCCAGACCTACGCCAACTCGGAGTACGACTACGACCGGGTCGCACCGGCGTATCGGTTCGGCACCGAGCTCGGTAACCTGGATCAGCAAAAGGACTGGCAGGCCCTGGAGTCCGACGCGCGGACCCACTGGGAGACCAAGAGCCCCGGGACCTGGGACCGCATGAAGGACGCCATCCGCTACGCCTGGGAGCGCGTCCGCGACTCTGTTAGCGGGTGATTGGGAAGCGGCCGGAGGGCCGCGCCCGCCTGATTGTGACGGCGACCGCGGCCGCACGACCGAAAGAAAGGTAGACTCCGATGCAGGAAATCGAAGTAAGACACAGAGTAACTTTTTTCGATCGCTCCAAGCTGTCCGCCCTGGTCATCCTCGGCGTGCTCATCCTGGGCAGCGTCGGAGTAATCGTCGGCTTGCGGCAGTGCGGGACCGGCGACAAGGTCGTCACCGCGACCGGCACCGGCTGCAGCGGCGACGGCGAGTGCCGCGATCGGCAGCTGTGCATCAGCGCCGCCTGCGTGGACATAAAGCCCGGCCTGGCCGAGTGCGCCGAGGTCCAGGTCCACTTCAACACCGACTCTGCCGAGATCGGCGCGGCCGACAAGATGGCGGTCGAGCGCATGGCGCGCTGCCTCAAGGCCGACCAGTCGATGAAGCTCGTCATCTCCGGCACCACCGATGAGCGGGGCTCGGCGGCGCACAACAGCGAGCTTGCCGAGAAGCGGGCGATGGCGGTAGCGCACACCCTGCAGCAGCAGGGCGTGTCGGCGCAGCAGCTGAGCGTGGTCAGCTACGGTGAGAACTTCGCCCTGTGCGGCGAGTCCGACCGCGACTGCTGGGCCAAGAACCGCCAGGCCTCGCTCACCCCGACTGCGGGCGCGGCAGCTGCCAAGTAGCCACCCTGACTCGCGAGCGACCGGCCGGTACAGAAGTACAGAGCAGAATCAATCGCCCACGGCGAAGGAGAGTGTCATGGGACTCATACCCCTTTCCAAGATGGATGACTACGAGCTGGTGGACAAAGACCAGGACCTGCGCGGCTGGAAGGTGCAGGACGCCACCGGAAAGACCCTCGGCAAGGTCGCCGAGATGCTGGTCGATTCGGACAAGGAGCGCGTGACCACGCTCCTTCTGGACAATAACGCCGAGTACTCGATCGAGGATCTCGAGCTTGGTGATCACGTGCTGCTGCTCACCCTGCAAGGGCAGGCGAACGTCGTGCCGCTCGACGGAGATGTCGTGAACTCCGGGAAGGTTGCGGCGCAGTCAACCGGTCGCCAGGAGCTGCGCGGCGCGGTCGAGAGCGAGCTGCGCATGCCGGTGATCGAGGAACAGCTGCGCGTCGGCAAGCGCCAGGTGGACAAGGGCGGCGTCCGGGTGACCCGGCGCGTGCAGGACCGCCCGGTGCAAAGGCAGGTCGAGCTCCGTGAGGAACGGGTGGATGTGACGCGCCGCCCGGCCGACCGCCCGGTGGACCCGGCCGCGGTGGGCGCGCTCGCCGAGCTCAATATCGAGGTGGTCGAGCGGGCCGAAGTCCCGGTCGTGATCAAGCAGGAGCGGGTGGTCGAGGAAGTGGTCGTCAAGAAAGAAGCGACCGAGCGCAGCGAGACGGTGCGCGACGTGGTGCGGCGCACCGATGTCGAGGTGAAGGAGCTCCCGACCCCGCCGCGCCCGAGCCGCCAGCTCTAGCTGGCCCGCCGCCCGCTCCCTCTGTCCCAAGACTGCGACCGCGCCCAAAGAAAAGCCTTCCAACCGCCGCCGCGAAAGTGGCACTGTTGCCTCCCTCGGCACCCCGGACGGAGGAACTCGATGCGGCTGCAACGTCTGCTTGGGAATATGTTGGGCCTGGGAGCGCTCCTGGTTGGAGCTGGTGGCGTCGGCGCTGGCTGCGCCGGTGACCCGGAAGTCCTGCCGCCCGCCGCGACGGACCCGCTGCCGCCGCCGCCGCTCACCCCGGCGATCCGGCGGGTGCGGCGGCTGAGCAGCCGTGAGTATAATAACGTCGTCCGCGATCTCCTCGGCGACACCTCGCGGCCGGCGGCGCGCTTCATCCGCGATGCCTACCAGAACGGCTACGACAACGGCTCGGCAGAGCTGGCCGTACAGTCGGATCAGGTGATTGACTACGCCGCCGCGGCCGAGGCGCTGGCCCAGAGTGTGGTCGCGCGCGGCCTGGGACCGCTCATTGCCGACTGCGATGTCGCGCAAGCCGGCGACGCCGCCTGCCTGCAGGCGCTCCTCGACTCAGTGGCGCCGCGCGCCTTCCGCCGCCCGCTGACCCAAGGTGAGCAGCAGCGCCTGCGCGCCGTCTTCGACGCCGAGCTTTTCGCCGGCGGCGACTTCGCGCGCGGCATCCAGACCGTGCTCGAGGTCATCCTCCAGTCGCCGCAGTTCCTCTACCGCGAGGAGCTCGGACCGGCGGACGCGCCGGCGGGGCAGGGCCCGGTGCGGCTCACCGACTACGAGGTCGCCAGCGAGCTGTCGTTCCTGCTCACCGGCTCGCTCCCCGATGCGACGCTGTGGGCCGCGGTGACCGCGGGCCGGTTCAAGACGGTCGCCGACTACCGCCGCGAAGCCGAGCGGCTCCTTGGCACCCTGGCCGCGCGCGAGACCGTGCGCGCCTTCCTCCACCAGTGGCTGGCCACCGACCGCACCGCCATCCTCAGCAAGGACGGCGCGTTCTATCCCGACTTCAACCAGGCGCTCGCCGACTCGATGGGGCAGGAGCTCGACCGCTTCTACGATCACGTGATGTGGGACGGCAGCGGCTCGCTGCGCGAGCTGTTCACCTCGAACCAGAGCTTCGTGGATGACAAGCTCGCCCGGCTCTACGGAGTACAAGTGAGCGGCGGCGGCTTCCAGCCGGTCACGCTCGACCCCGCGCTGCGCAAGGGTGTGCTGAGCCGCGCCGGGTTCCTCGCGGTCCACGCCGCCACCGACAGCTCGGGACCGATCTCGCGCGGCGTCTTCCTCCTGCAGGCGCTGCTCTGCCTGCCGCCGCCGCAGCCACCGGCCAACGTACCGCCGGCGCTGCCCGCCGGCGATCCCGGCGCCAAGGATCTGACCACCCGCCAGCGCTTCGAGAAGCACGTCGCAAGCCCGGTGTGCGCCGCCTGCCACAAGCAAATCGACGGCGTCGGCTTCGGCCTTGAGCAGTTCGACGGCATCGGCGCCCACCGCACCGTCGAAAACGGCCACCCGATAGACAGCCGCGGCACCCTGCTCGGCACCGGTGAGATCGACGGCGACTACACCGGCGCCGGCGAGCTCGCCAGCCGCATGGCCGGTAGCCGCAGCCTGACCGACTGCTACCTCCGCAACGCCTACCGTTTCGCGCTGGGCCAGATCGAGCCGACCGGCGAAGACCTGCGCGCCCTCGGCGTCGGCTTCTCCAGCGACGCCCGGCTGAGCGAGGTCCTGCTCACCCTGATCGAAAACCCGGTGTTCACCAGCCGCAGCTTCGAAGCGGTCAAACCGTAGCGACGCCCAAGGAGCCCGCCATGTCTGGTATCCCATACAGCCGTCGTCGTGTCCTGCAGGCGCTCGGGGCGATTCCGCTGACCCTCCCAGTTCTCCCCTGGGAGCGCCTGGTGCACGCCGGCCCGCCGGAGACCCCGCCCAAGCGGCTGGTCCTCGTGATGCAGAATAACGGCACCCAGCAGGCCAACTTCTGGCCCGATGCGAACCTCCGCTCGCCGATTCTGGATTCGCTGTTCCTGGATCCCAAGACCGGAATGGACAACGGTCTCAAGGCCAAGACCAACATCATAAAGGGAGTGTACATTCCCAATGATGCCAACGGCACCAACGGCAACCAGCACGACATGGGCTTTGCCCGCCTCTTTACCGGGGCCAAGCTCATCTCGCGCGGCGGCCAGCCGTGGGGCGGCGCGGCCTCTGTCGATCAGCTGCTTGCGCAGGCATGGAAGGTCGACTCCCTGACCCTGGCGGTGCTGGCGTCGCAGACCGAGCCACACCCCAAGCCCGGCTTCGATCACCGCGAGTCGTTCTCGTACCTGGGCCCGGCGACCCTCAAGCACCCGCGCAAGGATCCGCTGGAGGTCTGGAACTACCTGTTCCCGCCCGCGCCTTCCAACACCCGCCGGCGAAAGAGCATCCTTGACGCGGTGGCCGGCAACCTGGCCGAGGTGCAGGGGCGCCTGGGACCGGCCGAGCGGGCGAAGCTCGACTACCACCTGACGGCGATCCGCGACGTCGAGCAGCGCCTCAACGCGCCGGCCAGCAGCTGCCCGATGCGGCCCGACGCGCCGCCCGACTACCTGGCCCTGGACGCGAACGCCGAGGTGAGCGTCGATACCTACATCCCGCAGATGGTCGACGACATGCTCGATCTGGCGGTGCTCGGGCTAAAGTGCGGGCTGACCCGCATCGCCACCGTGCAGCTCGGGTACGGGGGCGGCAAGTGGCGGTTCGGCTGGAAGGGAATCAACCTGAACTGCCACGATGACGTCGCCCACCTCGACATCCTCGATGGCGGCGTGTTCGCCGAGAACACCAGGCGGGTGGTGCTGATGAACCAGTACTACGCCAGCTGCGTCGCCCGCCTGGCAACCGCGCTCGATGCCATCCCCGAGGGCGCGGGGACCATGCTCGACAACACCCTGGTCGTGTGGGCCAACGAGCTCGGACGCGGCGATCATAACCAGAACAACGTCCCGATCGTCCTTATCGGCAAGGCCGGCGGCGCGATCGCCAGGGGCGGGCGGGTGCTCGACTCGGGCAAGCAGGTCTTCAATCGCCTCGGCTGCACCATCCTCAACGCGATGGGAGTGAGCGCCGCCGGCTTTGGCGACGTGCCCGACTGCGGCGTCTTCCCCGGCCTGCTCTGAGCCTACGGCTGCTCGACCTTCGGGCGGCAGCCGGACTTTGCCGCCCGGCCGATGGCGCACGACAGACCGCCCAGCGCGGCGGCGGCGCCGAGCAGCCCGAGCGCCAGCTGGGCGCTGGTGAGCGTCGTCGGGCCGGGCGGCGCCGGGATCGCCGCGCGCTCGGCATCGCTAGGCGCGCGCAGGCGGGCGAGCTCCAGCTGCAGGCTCTGCTCTCCCTTGCGCATCGCCCACTCATGGTTCAGCGAGAAGATCGGCTTGAGCGCGAACGACAGCGCGCGCAGCAGCGGCTTGCGCGCCTCCACCTGCCAGTCGTACACAAGGTTCACGTACGAACCATCCTGCTCGAAGCTCCACTGTCCCTGGCCGACGAAATCGCCGCGCGCGCTCAGCGAGAACCCGGTCGGCGTCACCCGGGTGGAGGTGAAATCCCAGCGCAGCGTGTAGGGTAAAAAGCCCTTGGTGTACAGGCTGAACTCACGCCCGAGCCCCGAGGCGTCGCCGGGCCTGGTCTGCTGCACGTCCAGATAGACCGCCGGCCACCAGCGGACCAGCTGCAGCGGATCGCCGAGCACCTTGTGCACCTCGGAGACCGTCCCCAAGAGCCGCCAGCGGGTGACGAAGTGATATCGGTTGTTCATGGCTCCTTCTATCCGCTGCGCCGCAAATAGACAAGCCCCGCCGCGCTTACGAGCCGTTGTTGTCGAGCTCCGGACCGGGCGGGCGGGGAAGCGGCGTGGCCGGAGTCGGCGGCTTGGGGGCGGGAGTCTTCCTGGAGGCGGGCGCGGGCGAGTCTTCCCCTTCGTCGTTACTTAGCCGGACGCGGATGCGACGGAAGCCCGAAGCATCGGCGTGCTTGCCGACCAGGGACTCGTATTTGTAGGTCTTGGAGGTGCGCGGGCCGGTGGCGCGGCAGGAGCCGCCCGGACGGATGGCCGCCTCGACGCCGGGGTTGCGCTTGTCGGACTGATTGAGGAGGAGCTGCGACTCCTGGCCGCACTCGATCGAGTTGACCGCGTCTTCTTCGGAATAGACGAACCGCACCTTGATCTCGCGCGGGTCCGCGGGCGCCGCCTCACCCGCGGCATCGGGCGGCGCGGCGGCCAGCGCCACTGCAAGATCTGGCGGCGCGGCGGTGAGGTCGAGCGGCGCGGCGGCCACAAGGTCACTTGCCGCGGTCGGCCGCGGGCTCCCCAGATCCGCCACCTGCGGCACCGGGGCCAGGGCGCGCCCGGCGGTCAGCACCGGGACGCGGGAGAAGAACGAGAGCAGGCCGGCGGCGCCGCCCAGACCGAGCACCAAGATGGCGGCGATGCGCAGACCCGGCCGCGAGCGCGGCGGCGCCGGCGGCTCCGGCGCCGGCTCTGGAATAGCGGCTCCGGGGTCGCGCGCCTTGACCTGCTTCAGCAGATCGCTGAGCATCGCCACCCCCATCTGCGGCGTCTCGTTGGCGACGTAGTGCGGCGGCGGCTCCTCGGCGCTCGGTGCCGCCTCGTCGCTGCGCTGCCTCTCCGGCCGGAGCTTGGTCGGCCACTCCGGCTTGGTCGAGTTCATCCCCAAAGGCGCCTTCTCACTTGCGCGATCGCCCGCGGCGACCGCGGTGAACGCCCCTTCCGGCAGCTGCCGGATGAGCTGCAGGAGCGCGCCGGCATCCGCCGGTCGGCGCGCCGGATCCTTGTGCAGGACGCTCCCCAGCAGATCCTCAAGCTCCTGCGACAGGACCCGCCGGCCGTTGGTCTTGACCCGCTGCTGCCGCTGCACGAGCTGGCGGATGTGGCTGACCCGACTGACCTCGGCATCGCCGCCGAGCTCCAGGGAGCCGTTGAGCATCTCGAGCAGCAGCATGCCCAGCGAGTAGACATCGGTGCGCAGCGTCGCTTCGCCCGTGTGCAGCCGCTCGGGCGCCGCATAGCGGGTGTTCTCGGCGCCGCGCACCGTCGAGTCGTCGGTCAGCGAGAGCAGCGCCGACTTGCCGATGGCGAAGTCGGTGACCTTGACGATCTCGATGGGTCCTTCGGCGCTCTCCTTATGGGTCAGGAACAGATTCCGCGGCTTGAGGTCGCCGTGCACGATGTTGCGCCGGTGCGCCGCGGCGATCGCGCTGACCGTCTGCCGCCACAGGATGAAGGCGCGCTCGCTGGCCAGCGGCCCGTTGCGATCCAGGTGGCGGGCGAGGTCCTCGCCCTCCAGGTGCTCCATCGCGATGTAGGGCCGCCCATCCTCGGCGCGCCCGCTGTCGTACAGAGTGACCACGTGCTCGTGCTTGATGTTGCCGATCGAGCGCACCTCGGTGTCGAAGTGGTCGAGCTCTGCCGGCTCGCAGCGGAGCAGCTTGATCGTCACCATGCGCCCGAGCTGCGGCTGCTCGGCGGCGTAGACCTCGCTGCGCGGGCCGGCGCCGATGCGGCTCTGCAGGATGTACTTGCCGACGAGGATCCGCCGCTCGACGATCAGCCGGGCCTGATCGCGCGGGCACAGATCGACCTGCGCGGGGTAGATCTGCCGGCACTGCGGGCACAGCTTGTAGCCCGATGGTGACTGCGGAGGTGCTGACACGTAGAGTTATTTATATCACGCCCAGGCGGCTTCCCAGGGGGCTTTATGAGCAGCCGCAGCGCCTTATGAAAGCAGATAAGTGTCCCGCGCAGCGAGTATGTGTACCATCTGGTACAGTGCCCGCCCGCTTGCAGCTCGCGCTGAAGCTACGAGCGCGCCGCGGCGCCTCAAGCATCGCTCGGCCGGCGCCTTCTCGCCGCCGCGGGAGCCAGTGTAGGCGGCAGTGGGACTCGCCTTCCGCGGCGGCAAGTTCCTGTATCTATTCTGCATGGCCGCCGGAGCCCGTGGGAGCGATCCGCCGCGCGCGCCACCTATTCCCTAGCGCTTCAACTTTGACCGCCCCGCCGAGACTTTCGCTATATTCTGATCGGGGGGATCGATGGAGCCGATATCGCGCCTGGTCATGGTGACGCCCTTCAACTCGGACATCGTCTCGCTGAGCGAGGATGAGCAGCTCGTGCTGCTGCGCGGCTGCGTGTTGTGTCAGATCACCCGCGAGGTCGAAAGCGGCAGCACCCGCAGCAAGAACGACTGGAAGAGCTGCAAAGAGGAGCTCGGGTGCCCGATCGACATCTTCACCATCGACAAGGTCGACGCCGCCACCGCCGAAGCGATCGAGCGCCAGGCGCCCGCGGTGTGCGCCCGCACTGCCGACGGCCGCGTCGTACGCCTCATGGCCGAAGACGAGCTTGCGCGCTGCCGCGGCAGCGTGCGGGACTTCCGCGGGCGGCTCCTTTACCGGCTGGCGTCCCTCGGTCTGACGCTCGGTCCGAGCGTCGGCGCTGTAGGTGGCTCGAACTCCCGGCCGCCGCGACCCGCTTGAGTGCTCGCTTCGCGATTCCCAACTTTTTACGCAAAGCGAAACTGCAAAAGCTTCTCGATCACCGCGTAGCGGGCGTGCAGGAGCTCGCGGCTCGGCGCCGCCAGGTTCACGATGCAGTAGCGGTAGCTCCCGACGTCCTGATCGTGGTCCGAGAGGCGCTCGCCCGGGGCGCAGAGGATCTTGATGAGCGCGCCGGGGACCTCGCGCGCGACCGCCGCCAGCTCGGCCGCTTGCGGGACCTGCAGGACCCGGGCATCGGTGAAGCGCCGCATGACGAAGCTCGCCGCTACCCGGTCGGCGCCGCTGCCGCGCGGCCAGTGTACGGGCTGCCCGGTGGCCAGCGCCAGCTGCACGGCGAAGCTGCTCTTGCCATCGACGCGCTCGAACAGATCCGAGAACTGATAGGACATGCGCGGGTTGATCTCGATGATCGCCAGCGCGTCAGGCTCCGCGTCATAAAAGAGCTCCAGGTTGAAGCAGCTGTTGTCGAACCCGGAGCCTTCCATGAGGCGCGTCGTAATGTCGATCATGCGCCTCTGCACCGAATCGGGCAGCGCCGAGGGATACTCGAAGCGGCGGAAGCTCATGGTGCCCGGGTACATGATCGAGTCGACGATTCCCATCACCGTCACCCGACCGCCCTGGACGAAGCCATCGACGGTGACCTGCTGCCCGCGCAGCGGCCCTTCGCCGATGAAGGCGTGTGCCGAAACGGGCTGCGGGAAGTACGAGCGCAAGAGCTGGGAGAACGGCCGCAGGAGGACCCAGCGGCGCAGCTGCTCGTTGAGCGACAGGCGCAGGGCGCGGCGCAGCTCGGGCGGGCTGTGGACCATCTGGGCGCGGATCGACATCGTACCCTTGATCGGCTTGACGAAAAAAGGAAAGCCCAGGGCCGGCGCGGTCGGCGCGCGGCGCGCATCCAGCACCCGGAAGGGCGGCGTCGCCTCGGGGACGAGCCGCTGCTGGAGCTCGCGGCTGTAGTACTTGTGGCTGAGCAGGACGATGTCCCGGGTGCGCGGGCCCGGCAGACCGAGTCCCTCGGCTAGGTAGGCGCCGAAGATGCAGCCTGGATAGTCGCCGGTGCCGAGGATGCCGGCGATGCCGCGGTCGCGGTGGGCGGCGCTGACGCCGTCCAGGTAGCGGTGGACGTTGAAGCGCAGCGCCCGATGCAGGCCCAGGGAATCGTACAGCTCGTCGCAGCAGTGGATGAACTCGTACTGTCGCTGCAGGTCCGGGGCGGCGATGGCGGTGCGCTCCCAATCGGTCGCGCAGACGACCAGGATGCGCTGCCGGCCCGTCGGCCCAGGACGCGAAGCAGGACCCGGGATGGAAGCCGCAACAGAACCGGAAGCCGAAGGTCGGACGGTCATTGAATTCCCTGAAGTTGAGCGAGGGTTCCGAGCAGCGCCGCGAAGTAGCGTCGCTGCTCCGGGTCGAGCACCCGCTGGTGCTGGTCCTGAAGATCCGACTCGATGCAGGTGCCGCGGATCAGATCGAGCGCGTACTTGCGCTCCCCCAGAAGCAGTCCCAGGCAGCTGCTGGTGCTGCGTGAAGGCTTGCCATCCCACAGCAGGTGGCCGACCGGGGCGCCGGCGGCGCCGCGCGGGATGAAGATCGACCTCCCGAAGCCGGGCGTCCCAGCCTGTACGCCGACCAGGTCGAGCACGGTGGGCAGGACATCATAGTGGATGGAGGAGTCACAGCAGCGCGGCGGCAGGCGCGGGTGGTGCAGCAGCAGCGGGACGTTTATCTGCTCGGCGCTCACCGCGCTGGCGTGGGAGTAGTAGCCCTGTTCGCCGAACGACTGCCCATGGTCGGAGCTTATTAAAAGGAGCGGCGCCTCGGCCTCGCCGCGCTCGTGCGCCAGCGCGCGCAGCGCCGTCCACAGCTCACCAAACAGGAAGTCGCTCTCTTCCACTCCGTTCAGGAAGCGCCCGCGATCATCTTCATGATCATGGAACCCGAACCGCGCGCGCTGCGAGACGCGATAAGGGACGTGGGTGTTGGCGGCGTGGACGTGCAGGAAAAATGGCGCGTCGTCCGAAACGAGCAGCGCGCGCAGCTGCTGCAGCCCCGCGGTCAGCAGCGCTCGATCGGTGAGCGCGCCGCCGTCCTCCGGGTGCGGCGCCAGCTGCGGCGCGTCGATCACCTGCTGGAAGCCGGCGAGCTTCAGGATGTCCAAGAGCCCGTAGTGGCCGGCCACCGCGGTGGTCAGGTACAGGGTCTTGTAGCCGGCCTCGCGCAGCGCCGACAGACCCCAGGGCGGCGGCGGACCGGCGGGCCGGCCGGCGTACAGCGCGATGTGCGCGAGGTTGGTGAGCGGCGCCGGGCAGAAGTGGTGCCGCGAGGTCACTGCAGCGTCGCGCAGCGAGTCGAGAAACGGCGTCCGGGCGCGCGCCTGGGAGTCGGCGGTCCACCCCAAAAGGTGCGCCGCTCCGAGCGACTCGAAGGTGAGCAGCACCACCGAGCTGCCGCGCAGGACCCCGTGCAGGGAGCTCGGCGGCGGCAGCGCCGGCCGCTGCGCGAGCAGCGCCGCGTGCTCGGGCCGCGGCCGAAAGTCCGGCGGGATGAGCGGGCGGCGGGACCTGATGAAATCGTGCAGCAGCGCGCGGCGCTCCGCGCGCGCTCCGCGGTTCGGAGTCTCTGGGGCGGTCAGCGGGTGCAGCAGGAACGAGGGCGCGAGGTAGCCGAGCAGCGCCAGTCCGAGCGCCAGCTGGGCGAGCGGCCGGGCGGGAAGCAGGAGCCCCAGGTGGGTCAGAAGGACCGCGACCGGCAGCAGCGTGAAGCGGCGCTCGGTGCGGAAAAACTCGCGGGCGCGGCGGAGCTGCATCACCTCGCGATACAGGTTGGAAAGGACCGCGCCGCCGACGCCGCCGGCGCCGAGCTCGAAGGTGAAGATGCGGTACAGCGCGGCGTCCAGCCACAGCAAAAAGCCGAGCAGCGTGACCAGCGCGACCGCCAGCACCCCCCCAAGCGGGTGCAGCGCGGCGAGCCCGCTCACCAGCAGCCCGCCGAGCGCCGCGCCGCCCCAGTCACCCCAGGTGGTCGGCCGCGAGCGCGGCGCCTGCGCATACTTTACAAGCCGCAGCCAGCGGATGAAAAAGCCATAGGAAAGGCCGAGCGCGGCGGCGC
>DAOMZC010000028.1:0-19807 GCA_035437965.1 Pseudomonadota bacterium | reverse complement strand
GACGGAGCGGCCGTGCCGCCTGACCGTCTTCAACGTCGATCCGGACAGCGAGCCGTGGGAGCGGTTCGCCCGCGAGGCGGCCCAGCTCAAGGCGCTGGAGCACCCGGGCATCGCCGAGATCCGCGAGGTCGGCAAGAGCGAGGCCGGCGTGCCGTTCATCGTCCACATGCTCCCCGAGGGCGAGGACCTGGCGGCGCGGCTGCGCAAGAGCGGCGCCCTGACCACGGGTGAGGCGGTGGCCATGGCGCGGCAGGTCGCCGCCGCGCTGCACGCCGCGCACGGCATCGAGGTCATCCACCGCGACCTCACCCCGGAGAACATCTTCCTCGTCGAGCGCGCCAAGAGCGTCAAGCTCGCCGAGGGCGAGGAGCCGCCGTTCGAGCGGGCGCAGGTGCTCGGCTTCGGCGTCTCGCGCATGCTCGAGGCGGCGCTCGGCGGCGGCATGCTGGTCGGAGAGGCCGAGTACATGGCGCCGGAGCAGATCACCGGCTTCGCGATGGAGGTCGGCCCGGCGGCGGATCAGTACGCGCTCGGGCTCATCGTCTACCAGGCGCTCACCGCGAGCCGGCCGTTCCGTGGCGAGTCGGTGGGCGCGACGCTGCTGCAGGTGGTGCGCAGCGTGCCCGAGCCGCTGCGGGCGCTGCGCCCCGACATCCCGGCGCACGTCGAAGCCGCGGTGATGCGGGCGCTCAGCCGCGATCGCCTGGCGCGCTACCCGAGCCTGGCCGCGTTCATCGAGGCCCTGCAGGGCGAGGACGCGCCGCCGGCCGGCCTCGCCGAGCTGACCGACGCGTGGCTGCGCCCCTCGGCCCGGGCCGATGCGGCGCGGCAGCGGGCGCTCACCGTGAGCGGCGCCGCGCCGTCGTTTCAATCGGTGGCGCTCGGGCTCAGCAGCGGCGGTGGCGGCGGCGGCGTTCCCGAGATAGTCGAGGACTCGGCGACCGTCCCCAACACCATGGAAGAAGTGATGCGCCTGGCCGTCCCGCCCGAGCGCATCGAGGTGCTCGAGTCCACCGCGCCGGTCCCCGCCGATTCGAGCGCCCGGCCGGCGAGCCCGATGCCGCGCATGCACCCGCTGCCCGGGGTCGCGAGCCAGGCGGTGCGCGCCCTCGCGCAGGCCAACAAGGCCGGGCCCGAGGTCATCGACACCACGGCGCCCGACTCGCTGTCGCGGCCGCCCACCGAGCCGAAGCCGGCGGAGCCGCCCCTTGATATAAGCGTCGATCCGAACGGCGAGCTCGCACTCAAGGGGGATACCAAGGAGCCCACCGACCGCGTCCCCGTGGCGCGTCGGCCGGTCGGCGTGGAGACGCCCGCGCAGTCCGGCTCGGGTCAGCGGCTGTTGTGGGCGGCGCTCGGCCTGCTTCTTGGCCTGCTCCTCGGCTACCTCCTGCGCGGCCAGCTCGGCTGACCGGGCCGCGGTACCTGGAGCACGGAGCGGCCCCGGGCCAGGGAATCTGGTGCCGGGGCTCGCTCGTCCGCAGCGCGGTCGGAATAACTACGGACGCTGACGGCGGTCTTCGCGGATCTCGCGGCGGTCTTCGCGGGTCTCGCGGTGGTCTTCGCGGATCTCGCGGTGGTCGCCGGCCAGCTCGGCGGCGGCCAGGCCGTTCAGGGTGACCAGGACCGAGCGCTTGCGATCCATCGAGGGCGGGTCAAAGCGACCCGCGAGCGCGGCGTACTGGCTCTGCAGGGAGCGCAAGCGGCTGTTGTCGATCGACTCGCGCCGGGCGTCGCGGCGGTCATCGTTGGCATCGCGACGGTCGTCGCGCAGGTCGCGGCGATCATCGGCCGCGCGCCCCGGCTGGCCGCGCACGACGTCGCGCCCGACCTCGCGGCGGCCGCGGCCGACCTCGGCCTGGCTGCGCGCGGCCTCGGCGCCTTTCTGGACGACCTCGCGATTGGACTCGTTGATCTCATCGGCGATGGCCGCCTGCACGTGCTGATCGATGCTGGCGATGGCCGCCGGCTGGCCGCTCGCCCGCGCCTGATCGAAAGAGCGGAGCAGCACCGCGAAGCGCTGGGCATCACGCCGATCATCGGCGAGCTGACGCTGATCCTGACGGACCTCGCGCTGATCCTGACGGACCTCGCGCCTGTCCTGGCGAAGCCCGCCGCGCGGCTGGGCGAGCGCCAGCGCGGGAATCAGACCGCTCACAGCAAACACCAACGACTTGATCTTCATGAGCCCTCCCAGGGTTCTTTGGGAATCCGATAGATGGAAAAGTGCAACTTCGCATCTAGAGTACAGTAAAAAGGCCCGGCGTGGCGAGTCCTCTCACTGCTCAGGCAAACAGGCGGACCGGGGGTCTGATGAAGGAGGGCGCGACTCTGCAGCAGTATGTAGAGAAAAAGGAATCGCCGGCGCCCTCCCAGGGAACGATTCCTCTGCTCCTCCTCAGGCCATTCCGAGCCGCATGCGCCAGACCATGCCCATCGCCTCCAGGAAGATCGAGCGCGACATCTTGGACTGACCGGCGCGCCGGTCGACAAAGACGATGGGCACCTCGACTACGCGAAAGCCGCGCTGGATGGCGCGATAGGTCATCTCGATCTGGAAGCTGTAGCCGTTGCTGCGCACGCTCTCCAGATCGATCGCCTCGAGCACCGAACGCCGGAAGCACTTGAAGCCGCTGGTCAGATCCTGGATCGGCAGGCCGAGGATCGTCCGCGCGTACAGGCTGCCGCCCGAGCTTATGAGCTGCCGGCCGAGGCCCCAGTTCTCGGTGCCGCCGCCCGGCACCCGCCGCGAGCCGATGACCACGTCGGCGCCCTCGACGGCGGCGCCGAGCAGCGAAGGCAGGTAGCAGGGATCGTGGCTGAAGTCGGCGTCCATCTCGAAGACGTAGTCGTAGCCGTGCTCGATCGCGTAGCGGAAGCCGGCGATATAGGCGGTGCCGAGGCCCAGCTTGCCCGCGCGGTGCAGGACCTTGAGGTAGGAATGCTTGGCCGCCAGGCTGTCGGCCAGCTGGCCGGTCCCGTCGGGCGAGTTGTCGTCGACGACCAGGATGTCGGCGGCGGGCAGGGCGTCGTGGATCTGGGTGTGGAGCGAGGTTAAGTTGTCGCGCTCGTTGTAAGTGGGGATGATGATAAGCGTGCGGCTCATGGCGCGCACTTTACACGCACCACCCGCGCGCCTGACAAAGGAAACTAGCGCTGACCTTGCAGTCGCTCGGATAGCTGATCGGGTAGCCGCTCGGGTAGCCGCGGTACTGGGCCCGGGGGCTCCGCGGTCGGCGAGCGGTAGCGCGGCGGCGGCGGCTCGACGATGTGGGCGGCGCAGGTGGCGGCGAGCTCGGCAAAGCTCGAGACGCAGGCATCGAGCATGAACCGCTCGGGCAGGGTCACCGGGCCGTGCTGCTCGCGGCTGCGGTAGAAGCGCTGGTAGCTGCCGAAGCCCTCGATGGTGTACTCGCGGCCCTCTTCGGTCTCGTCCTCGGGGATGCCCAGCGACAGCTGGACGCCGCACGGGGTGAGCCGCTCGTCGTAGCTGACGATGATGAACTCGGCGCCGCCGAGGAAGGTGTCTTCGAGCAGGCGGCGCAGCGTCCTGAGGTCGAGGTAGAGCTCCTCACCGGTGGGGGCGAAGTCGTGGGCGAGAAACTGCGCCGCCTCCTCGGGGAGGCCGAAGTCGAGGGACACATTATAGTTGCCGAGCGACAGGAGCGCCGAGCGGTCCGCCGGCACCGCGAGGAAGGGAAAGTCGGAGCTCGTCGCGGGGTCAGTCCAGCGGTGTACGAAAAAGGTCTGCCGAGGTTCGTTTCGCATCATGTTCATCCGCGCTCTTCCTTCGGGAACCCGCGGGAACCCCCGGGAACCCGTTAATACTGAACATTTGATCCGCTCCGGATCGCGGTGACAAGCCCTATTTTTGTTCAGTTCGCTAATTGAGCCTCTCCGTCGATGATTTCGCCAGTTTTGCCCCCTCGCCCGCCGCTGGCTGGCTCTCCGCCCGCGGCTTGGCGAGGGGGGCGACGTCGCGGCCGGCGGCCTGGGCACGCAAACTGCATTGAAATCGCAGCGGAATTGGCCGCGGCTTGCCAGCGCGGGTTGCTAAAATTAAGAGCGCAGAAATCTGGCCCTGCGCCGCGCCTGTCCCCGGGGTCGCCCAGCGCGACCGGCGGCGGGCGGTGGTAGCCGGCGCCGTCTTGGAGGTGTGCCCTGCCCGCGGACCCTGCAGTCGCTCCTCGCCCGGTCGCGCGACCGGCGGTGCTGCTTGTCATTTGTCTCGCCGAGCTCCTGGAGCGCTACGGGAATTACCTCATCTCTGCCCTCCTGCCGCTGTTCCTCAACGAGCACGAGGGGCTGGCGCCGGCGGTGGCGCTGCGGCTCGCCGGCTATTACCTGGCGCTCGGGTTCGCCGGCGGGGTCATCGGCGGCTTTGTCGCCGACCGGTTCCTCGGGTATCGCCTGGCGACGCGACTGGGCACGGTGCTGTTCGGGCTGGGCGCCGCCCTGCTCACCTGGGCGCGGCCGGGGATGCTGTACCCGGCGCTGGCGCTCTTGGTCCTTGGCAGCAGCTGCTTCAAGCCGGCGCTGTCGGCCTGGCTCGGCAGCTTGTACGCGGCCGGCGACGTCCGCCAGAGCGCGGGCTTTGCGTGGCTGTACTTCGCCGCCAACATCGGGGCGGTGGTGGCGCCGTTTATCGGCGGGGCGCTGCGCACGCGCTACAGCTGGCCGCTGGCCTTTGCGACGACCACGCTCGCCTTCGGGCTCTGCCTGGTGGTCGTGCTCGTCGGCCAGATCGGCGCGCCGGCACCCCGCAACCAGCGACCGCCGGCGCCCGCGCCAGTCGGAGGTTCGGACAAATATCCACACGAAGGCTCGGACGGACATTCGGACGGACATTCGGACGGACATTCGGACGGACATTCGGACGGAGGCTCGGACGGACATTCAGAAGGACATTCGGGCGGAGGCTCGGACGGACGCCCGGACGGACATTCGGACGGAGGCTCGGACGGACGCCTGGACGTCGCGCCCGGGCGGACCCGCTGGCGGACCTTGCTGGTTCTGCTGCTCTTGCTGATCCTGTTCGCGCTCGCCTACGGGCAGAGCGGCGGCGCGATGCTCTTCTTTGCTCGCGATCGGGTGGACCGGCGCCTCCTCGGCTGGGTCATCCCGCCCGACTTCTTCGCTTCGGTGCCGGCGGCGCTGGTCCTTATATTGACGGCGCTGCAGCAGGCGATGTGGCGCGCGCTGGCCCGGCGGCGCGGCGTGCCGCGGGCGGGCACGGCGATGATGATCGGCATGTTCTCCAGCAGCGTCGCCTTCGCGCTGCTCGCGGCGGTGGCGGCGACGCACGGGGAGGGGACGCCGCGCCCGCTCATCGGGGCGCTGTGGATCGTCGCCGCGCTGACCCTGCTGACGGTGGGCGAGGTGCTGGTCATCCCGGTCGGGATGGCCCTTGTCGCGCAGTCGGCGCCGCCGCACAAGGGCGCGCTGGCGCAGGGCCTGCTATCCGCCGCGCTGGCCATCGGGCTGGCCCTGGCCGGAGAGGCCGGTCGCTTCATCGCCCCCTGGGGAGCGGCGCGCTTCTTCGCCGCGGTCGCGGTCCTCCCGCTGCTCGGCGCGCTGCTCCTTATTGCCGGCGGTGCCCCACGTCCGACCGCCGAAGCCTCCTAATCCGGCGGCGCTACTTTCGCCCCCGTCCTTCGACTCGCTCAGCGCCAACGCCGCGGAGCTCGCCCAGCGCTCCGACCACCTGATGAGCAAGCCCTTGACACGAGCGCCTGGGCCGGGTTTCTCTCCTCCCAGCTGTAGTTGAAGGTCCCACACCAAGCCAGAGGTCGGCGCAGCGCACCGCCCGGCAGCTCGACGGAGGTCCTCCAGTGGTCCGAGCCATCCTGACGTCCTTCGCCCGCATCACCCTGGGTCTTACCGGCCTCGCCACGGCGCTCCTGCCGACCCTGGCGAGCGCGCAGGAGACCGTCGAGACGCCGCTCCAGCCACCGCAGCCGCAGCCCGAGGCGCAGCCGCCGCCGGAGCAGCCACCGCCGGTGGTGGTCGTGGTGCCCACGCCGGCCCCGCTGCCCGCTCCCCCGGCGCCGCGGCCCGAGGCCACGACCTCCTCTACCTGGAAGTTCGACTGGGGCGGCTACGTCCATGCAGCGTACCGCTGGGTGCAGCAGCCGCAGAACTTCAACCTCGCCGGGCGCAACAACGGCTTCCAGCTGGAGCAGGCGCGCTTCATCGCCAACGTGCAGTGGCGCAGCGTCCTGGCCGCCCGCGTCTCGCTTGAAGGCGCCAGCGAAGATCGCCTGAGCCAGTCCTTCCCCGGCGGCCAGCTGACCACGCGGCTGCGCGACGCCTACATCACCTGGGCGCCGCTGCGGGCGCTGCGCGTCTCGGTCGGCCAGATGGTGGCGCCGTGGGATCTGGAGAGCATGCGCTCGGACGCCGAGCTGCCGTTCGTCTCGCGCAGCGTGCCGATCGAAGGCGTGCAGCCGACCGAGGGCTACACCACGCGCGGCCTCGGCTCGGATCGCAACCTCGGCATCTCGCTGCACTCGGGGTTCATCGGCCTGGGCGGAACGACCTCTCTGCGCTACGCGCTGTTCGTCGGCAACGGCAACGGCCAGAACCAGATCCTGAACGACACCAACCTGCCGGCGGTGCTGGGGCGCGTCGAGTTCGCCGTGTGGGGCAAAAAGGGCCTGCCCGCCGACGGAGTGCGGCCGATGTTCGCGGTCACCGATGAGCTGCGCAAGCCGGCGCTAAACGTCGGCATCGCCGGGCAGTGGAACCCGCGCGCGACCGGCAACCTGCCCGATCTGATCCGCGAGACCGACATGGGCGCGGCGGCGGATCTGGCGGCCTCCTATTTCGGCGTCGAGCTGCAGGCCGGTGTCGTGTACGTAAAGACGAGCCACGACACGCTGGCGACGATTCCCGATCTGGAGCGCTTCGGCTGGTGGGCCCACCTGCGCTACTCCCTGCCGCGCATCCCGGTCGAGGTGACGCCGGGCTACCGCATCGCCAGCTACTCCCCGCGCGCCCACTTCGCGGTGGCCGCGGCGACCCCGGTCGACGCGCAGTTCGACGGCTCGTTCGACCTGCTCTATCACACCATCGGCCTGACCGTGCGGCCGACCCGGACCTTCCCGCTGCACGTCGGCCTGAACTACACCTTCACCACCGAGCAGAGTCCCAACGTGCTCGACAACGACCGCTTCGAGGCGGACGTCGTCGCGTCCTTCTAACCCGGGAGCTTGCGATGAATCGGACTGTCTGTACGGCCGCCTGCCTCGCCATCCTGCTCGCGGCCGGAACCTGCCAGCGCGAGCCCGCAGTAATGCTGCCGCGCGCCTTCCGGGTCACCGATCGGGCGCAGCTCTTGGGCGGCGGGCCGCGCGCGCTCGGCGAGGTCGGCGACTACATGCTGGTGAACGACCGCATCCGGGTGGTCATCCAGAACGCCGGCTACTCGCGCGGCTTCGGCGTGTACGGCGGCGGTCTTATCGACGCCGACATCCGGCGCGTCGATGAGCAGCGGCTCGGCGGCTCGGCCCGGCTGGGCGGCAACGACATCTTCGCCGAGATGTTCCCCTCCTTTTTCTTCCAGGCGGTGGCCTGCGACAAGGTCGTCGTCCTGTCGGACGGCCAGGCGGCGTACGATGAGACCTACGGCACCAAGAAGGTCCACTACGACGCGGGGGTCGCGGTGGTGCGCGCCTCGGGCGGCGGCGGCGAGTTTCTCACCCTGCTCAAGGTCTTCGACAGCCTGTTTCTCAACTACATCCTGCCCACCAACCTGCAGTCTCCCGATGGCATAAACGAGCTGTTCAAGCTGGCGCTGCTCCTGGGCCTTGACTTTACCGACTTCGCGGCGGAGCTCGACAAGATCAAAAACGAGAACGCCCGCTACGAGGTCGACTACGCGCTCGCTCCCGGCGCCCAGCACGTCGAGATCCACGCCCGCATCATCAACCAGACCGCAAAGCCGCTGCCCATCCCGAGCTCGGTGCTCGGCAACCAGCTGTTCCAGCAGAAGATCGGCGGCGTCGATCTGAGCACCGCCCACGTGCCGATTGGTACCGTGCTCCTTTATGGTCGGCTGAACAACGTCTGGCTGCCCGGCACCGGCTTCGATCTGCGCCACCCGCTGGAGCGATCTTTCCGCCGCGCGCTGCCGCTGCCGGCGTTCAACGGCGTGGTCACCGAGTTCATCGCCTCGGCGTCAAACCGCATCGGTGATCGCGTCAGCTATGGCCTGGCCGCCGCGCCGAGCGAGAACAACTTCGTCAACCTGAACGCCGACGCCTACCGCAACCTCGGCAGCTACAAAGATCCGATTACGCCGATCGACAACACGTCGCTGCTCGTGCCGTTTACCGCCATCTCGTTCATCGGCGTGTTCAGCGACTCGCTCAAGACCACCATCATGCCGAGCGAGTTCGTCGAGATGACGCAGTACTTCATCGTCGGCGGCGGCGACGTGGCGGCGATTGTCGATGACTTCACGACCCTGCGCGGCACCGCGACCGGCCGGTACCAGGGCTTCCTCCGCGCGGCGCTCGGCGGCGAGCCGGTGGCGACGGGACAGGTGCTGATCTACCAGGAGCTTTCGCAGACCACCGCGGCGTTCGCCAGCGAAGATGATTACCTCGACGCCGGCCTGCGGCGCTGCGGCACCGCCGACCCGAACACCTTGTGCCGGCCGTACTCGCAGGACTATCCCGACGACGCCGGGCACCTCACCGGCAAGCTGCCGGCCGGGCGCTACGCCTATCGCGTCCAGGCCGCCGGCCGCCCGCTCGGGCCGTTCATCCCCTTTGAGATCAAGGCCGGCGAGGACACCTTCATCACGCCGATCCTGCCGCCGCAGTCGTTCATCCAGGTCTTCGTCGGCGATCAGAGCGGGCGGCCGCTGCCGGCCAAGGTCTCGGTGGTCGGCGAGTATCCGCTGGCCTATACCGACACCCAGCGCCGCTCGGGGGCGGTGTTCGACGTGCAGGCCGGCGAGGACTACCGCTTCACCGACATGCTGAACGACCGGATCGCCGGCCAGCGCGCCTTCATCGAGGCGACCGCCTACACCAGCGCCGAGGGCCACGTCACCATCCCGGTGCGGCCGGGCGACTACACTGTGTACTTCAGCCGCGGCTTCGAGTACGACCTCACCTCGGCGCGCGTGCATGTCGAGGCGGGCAACGCGGTGGCCACCGCCGGGCGCCTGACCCGGGTGGTCGATACGACCGGCTGGATGTCGATGGACGGGCACGTGCACGGCGAGAGCTCGATCGACTCGCACATGGCGCTTTTCGGACGCGTGAACTCGGCGGCCGGCGAGGGCGTGGAGCTGGTCATCTCGACCGATCACAACTACGTCTCCGACTGGCGGCCGGCGGTCAGCGCCTACGGTCTTTTGCCGTGGATGCAGAGCTTCGTCGGCATCGAGTTCACGACCCTGGAGAGCGGCCACTTCAACACCTTCCCGCTCGACTACCAGCTGGCGCCGGTGACGCACGGCGCCTTCGAGTGGTTTGGCCGCCCGCCGGCCGAGCTGTTCGCCGGGCTGCGCAAGCTCGCCGATCCGGCCGCCGGCGGCTCGAACATCATCGTCTGCAACCACCCGCGCGACTCGACCCAGGGCTACTTCAACCAGTACGGCCGCTCGAGCATCACCGGCGGCACGATCGCGCAAGGGACGTCCAAGCGGCTGGCCGGTCCCAACGGCCCGGCGTTCTTCGACGCCGAGGGCAAGAGCCTTTTGTCGTACGACTGCGACGCCCTGGAGCTGCTCAACGGCAAGCTCGGTCACGAGATCCACAGCGTGCGCGTGCCCACCGACTGGCCGGCGGCCTGCTATCAGCCGCTGCCGCCGGGCTTCGATCCCAAGACCCAGCTCGATCCGTGCAGCCTGCGCGGCAAGATCCTGCGCCCGGCGAGCGTCACCGGGGCGCTGGTCCCGGGCACCGTGCTCACCGAGCTGTCGCCGACGGCGCCGGCAGGTCCCAGTGGCCTGGATAACTTGGAGGCGGTGTTCCCCGGCGCTGTCGATGACTGGTTCCACATGCTCAACCAGGGCTACCGCCACACCGCGCTCGCCGCCTCGGACAGCCACGCCTCGGTCGGTGAGGAGCCGGGCGCGCCGCGCACCTTCCTGTACTTCGGCGCCGACGATCCGGTGCGCGCGACCTCCGCGCAGCTCGTCGAGGTCATCAAGAACCAGCACGCGGCGACGCTGTCGCACGGGCCCTTCCTCACCTTCACCGTGGCCCCGGGCACCGGCTCGACCGGCGGCGAGCGGATCGGCTCCGAGGTCTTTTCTGCCGATGGCCAGGTGACGGTCAACTACCACCTGGCGGCGCCGCCGTGGGTGTCGGTGAACCGGATTCAGGTCTACGTCAACGGCCGGCTCCTGCACCGGATCAAGGTAGACCCGCAGCGCAACCTTGCCGACACCGCGGCGGCCCCGGGCGGTCCGCCGAGCGGTCTAACGAGCGGTCCAATCAACGGCCAGCTGCCGCTATCGCTAAAGGGCGACTCGTGGATCGTGCTTGAGGCAGTGGGCGACAAGCCCATGTTTCCGGTAGTTACCGGGACCGAGGAGCCGTTCCTGCTGGTCTCGGACGCGGTGGGGGCGCTTGCCGGACCGCTGGGAATCGCCGCCACTACGGACATCGGCGCGGTCGTGGTGGGAAATGAGCAGCCTTACGCGCTCACCAATCCCATCTGGGTGCGCCGCTCGGCGGCGTGGCAGCCGCCGGGCGTGGTGCCGTGGAGCGAGCTGAATGTGCCCGAGGCCGATCCCGGGGTCGGGGTGCTGCGGACGCGCAATCATGACTGAGCCCGGCAGCTACGGTATAATCTGGAGCAGTGAGCAATCGCCGTCCTGACGCAAGAGGAGGTCTGGTCCTTCCCTTCCCGGTCCCTGCGACCGGCGGGCCGGCGCGCCCTGCCCTGACCCCGACCGGCGAGCTGCCCATCATCTCCAGCGCCGCCGAGCCGGGTCACGAGTTCGGTAACAGCGACGACTGGGTGCAGCTTGTGCGCAACGACTTCCCGGCGCTCGCGCAGTCCGTGCACGGGCGGCGCCTCATCTATCTGGACAACGCGGCGACGACCCAGAAGCCGCACCAGGTCATCTCCGCGCTCGGCTGCGCCTACGCCAAGGAGTGCGCCGACCTGTTGCGCGGCGCGCGCGGGGGCCACGCGCTGAGCCAGCTCGCGACCGAGCGCTTCGAGGCGGTGCGCGACAAGGTCCGCCGCTTCATCGCCGCCCCGTCCACCCGCGAGGTGATCTTCACCAGCGGGACCACCGAGTCGATAAACCTCCTCGCCCACACCCTGGGCAGCTCGCGCCTGGGCGCGGGGGACGAGGTGGTGGTCTCGGGCCTGGAGCACCACTCGAACCTCTTGCCGTGGCAGCTTGTGTGCGCGGCGCGCGGCGCCCGGCTGCGCGTCATTCCGCTCAACCCGGTGGGTGAGGTGGAGCTCGGCGCCGTCGCCAGCGTCCTTGGTCCGCGCACCCGCATCGTCGCGATCAGCCATGCCGGAAACGTCCTTGGAACTGTGGTGCCGGTGGCCGAGATTGCCCAGCTGGCGCACGCCCGCGGCGCGCTGGTCGCGGTGGACGGCGCGCAGGCGGTGCCGCACCTGCGCATCGATGTCGGCGCGCTCGGCTGCGACTTCTACAGCTTCTCGGCGCACAAGCTGTACGGGCCGACCGGCGTCGGCGTCCTGTGGGGGCGCGCCAGCCTGCTTGAGCAGCTGCCGCCGTGGCAGAGCGGCGGCGCCACGGCGCTGTCGGTGTCCGCCGAGAGCGCGGTGTTCCGCGAGCTCCCCTACAAGTTCGAAGCCGGCACGCCGCCGATCGCCGCCGTCATTGGCCTCGGCGCGGCGCTCGACTACATCCAGGACTGCGGGCGCGCGACGATCGCCGAGCATGAGGCGTTCCTTTATGCGCACGGAGTGCGCGTGCTGTCCGCGCTGACCGCAAAGTACGGGCTGCGGCTGCTCGGCAGCGCCGCCCCCGCGGTCCCGATCCTGTCGTTCACGGTGGACGGAGTCTCTCCGATCGAGCTGGCGAGCGCCCTGGATCTTGAAGGCATCGCGGTGCAGGCCGGCAACCACTGCGCGCAGCCGCTGCTCCGGCACCTGGGCCTCGACGCCACCGTGCGGGTCTCCCTGGCCTGCTACAACACGGTCGCCGAGCTCGACGCCCTGGCGGCGGCGATAAAGCAGATCGTCCGCCGCATCGCCAGCCGCTAATAGAATCTCTACTCCGCGCTCCGGTCTGCCGGTCCGCAAGTCGTTCCGCTGCAATATGCGGCGCTTGCGCTCTTGTGAATCTTTCTCGTCGCTGACGACGGGCTCCTGATAAGATTCTACGGTCCCCTTACTTATAAATAGGAGGGCCTCCTATGGCCGTACTTCGACCTGGCCTTGGTGTTCGGAGTCTTATCTCTGGTGCCGCGCTGTGGCTGTGCGCCTGCTCGGGCATTAATAACGCCGCGACCAACGCCGATCTCGCCGGCACAACGCCCGATGGCAGCACGGCCAGCGGCGACATGAGCGGCCCGCCGGTGGTGATCACCGGAGTCCACGCCACCCAGGCCCAGGGGAGGTACTTTCCCGATGCCGCGCCGTGGTATCGCGACGTCTCGGCGGCGCCGCTCGCCCCCGACTCCACCGCGATCACCAACTACATGCTGACGGCGGCGGCCCCCAACGGCTGGGTGACCGGCAAGCTCAAGGTCGACTTCAGCATCGCCGCGCTGAACGTGCCGAGCGGAACCGCCAAGCGCGCCTACCAGCTCGACAACGGCTTTTATTACACACCGGACTGCGACCGCGCCTCGGTGCCGCTGCCGGCCGGCGGCGTCGTCGAGGACTATCCGCCGCCGCCGCTCACCACGCCGTTTTCGGGCTACAACTGCTCCGGCTTCGCCGGCGGCTCCGACTGCCACATCCTGCTCGTCGCGCGCGCCGAGAAGCGCGTCTACGAGCTGTATCACGGCACGGTCGACAGCGGCGGCGCCTTCCGCGCCGGCTGCCTGGCAATCTGGGACACCACCGCCAACAATCCAAACGGCCGCGGCCAGCAGTGCACCAGCGCCGACGCTGCCGGCTTCCCGGTCTCGGCGCTGCTGTTCTCCGCCGATGAGATCAAGGCCGGCGTCATCAATCACGCGATCCGCTTCATCCTCCCCAACAGCATGATCCGCGCCAAGAAGTACGTGGCGCCGGCAACCCACGGCACCAACACCACCGGACCCGCCACCGCCGGGCCCTACGGCTTCCGCATGCGCCTCAAGGCGAGCTATCCGGTAAACACGCTCAGCCCGGCGGCGCAGGTGGTGGCGCGGGCGCTGCAGAAGTACGGAATGCTGATGGCCGATGGCGGCAACGTCACCCTGACCGCGCAGAGCGACCAGCTGAGCACCGTCAAGTGGGCCGACGTGGGCTTCGACGCCAACTCGCTGCAGGCGCTGAAGGCGACCGACTTCGAGGTCATCGACTACGGCACGCCCACCGATGTGAACTTCAACTGCACGCGCCAGCAGATCATCGAGCCGTGAGCCCGCGCCCCGCCTCGCCATGAAAGAGTTGCCGGCGCGCCGGCGCCGCGATTCTGCTAGGTTGCCGCGCGGAGGTTGCGGTGGCCCTACCCTTTGTCCTGTCGCCCTACTTGCGGCCCTTTCTCGATGACGCGGGGCGGCGTCTGTACGATAACGGCGTGACCGGCCGGCCGGAGAACCTGCAGCCGCTTGAAGAGGCGGTGGTGCGCGCCTTATGGGAAGAGTCCACCGCCGAGGCGGCGCTGGCGGAGCTGTGCGCGAGCCACTCGCGCAGCGCGGTGCGCGACGCGCTCCTCAAGCTATATGAGCGGGCCGTGGTGTTCGCCGACAAGGACTCCTGCGATCAGCTGCTCGGTCACCTGCGCGACGCGCACCTTCCCAAGGTGCCTTTCATCGATCAGATCGAGCTCACCAACCGCTGCCCGATGCGCTGCCGCTTCTGCCCGCGCGGGGTGCCCGGTCAGCTGCAGCGCCCGACGGGATTTATGGACCTGGAGCTGTTCCGCGCGCTGCTCGCGCAGCTCCACCCGGAGCAGGCGCGCTACCGGCCGCTCGAGCTGCACCACCTGGGCGAGTCGCTGCTGCACCCGCAGGTCGTCGACTTTGTGAAGTGCGCGAGCGATCACGGGCTGCCCACCGAGATGTCGGTGAATCCGTCGCTCCTGTCACCGGCGCTCGGGGAGGCGCTGCTGGCCGCCGGGCTGCGCCGGCTGGTGGTGTCGCTCGACGGCACCGATGACCAGACGCTGGTGCAGATCCGCGGCCCGGCGGCGCGCTTCGGCAAGGCGGAGCGCAACCTGGACGCGCTCCTGCAAGCGGTGGCGGCGCGCGGAAAAGCGGCCCCCAAGGTCGTCATCCAGATGATCGAGCTGGCCGCCAATCGGCACCAGCGCGAGGATTTCCGGCGGCGCTACGGCAACCTCGGCCTGCCTACGGTGACGGCCTATCTCAAGCCGCTCGACGGTCCCGATCCCGACCTCGCGCAGCCGGCGGGCGAGCCGCTCCACTACCTGTGCAACTACCCCTTCCGCTCGGTGGTGGTGCTGTGGGACGGCCGCGTGGTGCCGTGCTGCCGGGATGACGACGCGCGCTACGTGCTGGGGGATCTGAACGAGCAGTCCCTGGCGGCAATCTGGGACGGACCGGCGGCGCAGCGGCTGCGCCAGAGCCACCGCGAGCAGCGCTTCGCCGCCGATCACCTGTGCGCTGACTGCGCCTTCAGCCCGGCCGCTTTTGCCGCCGCCCAGCCGAGCCGCCATCCGGACCGGGCGGCGCCGGCTCCGCTGCAGTGGTGAGCTTGAGCAGGTCCGCCACCATCGCCGCGTGCCACAGCCCGCCGCGCGGCGGCCGGAACCCTTCGCGATAAAGGATGCGCCCGATCTGGCGCAGGCTGTACTCCTGCTCGCGCAGCTTGCCGGCGCGCTTGATCGCTTCTTCGCGCGTCTTTTTGATCCGCGCCTTGCGCTCGCTGCGGCGGGCGGCGGTGGGCCGCGGCTCGCCGCTCGCCCGTAGAAGAATCGTCCGCACCACCGTCGACTGCCAGGTGCCGCCGCGCGGCGACGGGATCCCTTCCTCGTTAAGTACGTTGCAGATCGCGTTCAATGTATGCCCGGCCTGCCGCAGCGCCTGCATGCGCTGGATGACCTGCTCGTGCTCGGCCACCGGGACGATGCGTCGCCGCCCGTTCTCGTCGGACTCGCCGAGCCGCCGGGCGCCGTAGGCAGTCGCGCCGATGTGCACGCCCTGCGCCTTCAGGTGCCGCAGCGCCTCCGAGGTCCGCTCCGAGATCGCCTCCCGCTCCCACTGCGCCACCGAGGCCAGGACGTTGAGCACCAGCCGCCCCGAGGCGGTCCGGGTGTCGATCGAGTCGCCGATCGACAGGAGCGAATAGCTGCCCGGCAGAAAGTACGTATCGACGAGCTGCCCGAGGTCCTTGACCGAGCGGGTCAGCCGATCGAGCTTGGCCACGAGCAGGATGTCCGCCTGCCCGCTGCGCAGCTTGCCGAGCGCGTCGCTCAGGCCCGGCCGCTCGATGGTCTTGGCGGAGTAGCCGTTGTCGGCGCAGATCTCGACGAGGTTTAGATCGAGCGCGGTGCAGTAGGCGCGGATCTTCTCGCGCTGCGCCTCAAGGCTCACTCCCTCGGTGGCCTGCTGGTCCGTGCTGACGCGGATGTAGCCGATGACGCGGTTCTTGGTGGTCGCATCGGGGCCGTGGACAGAGTAGGTCACGCCCAATCATATCGCACCCTTGCGCCTTTTTCCTAGCGAAGAAAGACCATGGGCGGCACGGCTAGAGTATGCTCGCCATGTGGTGACGCAGAGCAGGAAAGCAGACATGCGCGAGTCTTTAGAAAATTCGTCCACTAGTTCAGGTAGTTCGGGCAGTTCAGGTTTGGGGGGAGAGGCGGCGGGGACGGCGCGGCATACAGAGAGCCCGTTACGCCTTATGGCCAGGGCGCTCGGGACACCGATGGCGGCGTCGGCGGCGGCAAAGCTCGCGCGGCTATTGCGGCTGCTTGCCGGTTACGCCTTTCCGGTAGAGCTCTCGGCGCGGCTTGCCCGCCTTCACGCCCTTAACATCATCGAGGTGGTGCCGACGCCGCTTCAGCTTGTCTGCGGGGCGCGCGACATGGTGCGGTTCTGGATCGTGCCGGCGGCGGCGGACTATTATGCCGGCCAGAAGCTGAGCTTTGCGTTTCACCAGCTCTTGCGATTTCTCGATGAGCCGGCGTCGCTCGCCGACCCGGTGGGCTTCTTCAGCACCGAGGACGGGATCATCGGCCACCTCATGCAGGTGGTGCACGCCAATCCGCTCTACGATCTGGAGCTCTTACAGATGTTCCCGGACGGCCTCGCCGAGCTGGAGCGGCAGCTTACGCAGATGATTGCCGGGACCCACCCGCGCGCCGCCGCGATCGGGGCGATCGTCGAGGAGCCGGAGTATCATGGGCAGCTCCTTGGCTATGTGCGGCGCTATCGCCAGGACCCCAAGTCCCCGGCGCCGCTGCGCAGCAACGTCAGCGCCAGCGAGCACTTCCTGCGGCTGGAGCGGACCTTCGGCTCGCTGCGCACGGCGATGCGGTACTGCTGCCGGCTCCCGAGCACGCCCCTTGGGGCGGCGCGGCACCTCCTTTTGGTCAAGGAGTTCCCTCACCACCTCGGGGAAGCGGCGCCGGCGTGAGCAGCAGGCAGACGGCGGGAGCGCCGCCGTCTCCAGGATGCGGACGCGAGCCCGGATCCGGACCCGAACGCGCTACGCCTCGTTGAGCGTCACGTCGCCGAGGAAGTCGCGCTTGCCGAGGTCGACGCCGTTGTGGCGCAGGATGGCGTAGGCCGTGGTGACGTGGAATTAGAAGTTCGGGTAGGCGAGCTGCAAAAGATACGGCGCCCCGGCCACCCACTTGCCGGCCATCCACGGGGCAGAGATCCGCCGCTCGGCGGCGCCCTGGAAGTCCGCCTCCTTGACCGTCTCCAGGTAGGCGATGCAGCTGGCGATGCGGGCGTGCAGCTCGTCCACGGTCTTCTCGGTGTCGGGGTGCGCCGGCGCCTTCTGGCCGGTCAGGTGGGCGGCGGCGAACTTCGCCGAGTCACAGGCGATCTGCACCTGGCGGACCAGCGGGAACTGATCCGGCGCCAGCCGCGCCTGCAAAAGGACTTCCACCTCAAACGACTTCTTCTTGGCGTGCTCGGCCGCGGTGGTAAGCCAGCGATCGAGGTTGCGGAGCATCTTGATAAACTGCGGGACAGCGTCGAAAAGGCTCATGTTTTCTCCTCTAGAGGGCTGATTTCCGGCAAAGGGTCCGGCTGGACCGCGGTGATGATAGCGGAGGATCGCCGCAGCGCCCACCGCTCAGCAGGCCGAAGAGTCGCTGCCCCGGCGCTGCCCCGGCGCTGCCCCGGGTCTTGCCGCCAAACCGGCCCGGGCGCGTCGGCGCGGCTTGGGTCGCCGCCCGCGGCGTGGTACAAAGCTCTAGAAAACATGTCAACCACGATGGAACAAGAGCCGCAGCTCGCCGGCTGGGGTCGCATCCCCGGTCGCGGCCGCGAGCTCGTCTCCGAAGATCTCGAGCGCCTCACCGAGCGCGCGGTGCTCAGCCGCGGCCTTGGCCGCTCGTACGGCGACAGCGCCCTGCCGCCGCCCTCGGTGGGTGCGGTGGCGACGACGACGCTGGCCGACCGCCTGCTCGCCTTCGACCCCGAAAGCGGACGCCTCCACGCCGAGGCGGGGCTGTCGCTTTACACCCTCAATCAGCTGTTTCTGCCGCGCGGGTACTTCGTGCCGGTGACGCCGGGCACGCAGTTCGTGACGCTCGGCGGCATGGTCGGCAGCGACGTGCACGGCAAGGAGCACCACGTGCGCGGCTGCTTCGGCGAGCACGTGAGCCGCCTGAAGATGCGGGTCGCCGACGGCCGCATCCTGTGGTGCTCGGACGATGAGCACCCCGAGCTGTTCCGGGCGACGCTCGGCGGCATGGGCCTCACCGGCCACATCCTGGAGGTCGTGTTCCACCTGCGGCGCATCGCCAGCCCGTGGATCCGCCAGCACAGCCGCCGGGTCGACGACATCGACGAGTA
This sequence comes from Pseudomonadota bacterium, assembly GCA_035437965.1. Lineage (GTDB taxonomy): Bacteria > Myxococcota_A > Polyangia > Palsa-1104 > JAEUJZ01 > CALFML01. The sequence continues at coordinate 1,706 of DAOMZC010000028.1, read as the reverse complement.
CATCGACGCCCTCAAGGACGGCGCGAAGAAGTGGCCCTACACCGTCGGCTGGATCGACTGCCTGACCCCGGGCCGCCACCTCGGCCGCGGGATCCTGCTCGCCGGCGACTGGGCCGATCCGAAGGACGCGCCGGCGCGCCCGCCGCGCCGCCTGCCGACCGTGACCATGCCGCTGGAGCTGCCGAGCTTCGTGCTCGGTCAGACGACCACCCGGATCTTCAATACGGCGCTTTACTGGACGCATCTTCAGCGCACGCGCGACCGGCTGATTTCGTGGGAGACGTTCTTTTATCCGCTCGATGCGCTGCGCAAGTGGAACCTGATGTACGGGCCGCGCGGCTTCACCCAGTACCAGTGCGTGCTGCCCGAGCGCGCGGGGCGCGGCGCGGCGCGGCGCGTGCTCGAGGTGCTGACCCGTCGCGGCGGCGCGTCGTTCCTGTGCGTCATCAAGGACTGCGGCCCGCAGGGCAAGGGCATCCTGTCGTTCCCGATGGCCGGCGTCTCGATCGCGCTCGACATCGCGGTGCGCGATGACACCCAGGCCCTCATCGACGCCCTCAACGAGTGCGTGCTCGCCGAGGGCGGCCGCATCTACCTCAGCAAGGACCGCTTCACCCGGCGCGAGCACTTCCTCGCCATGGAGCCGCGGCTGCCCGAGTTCCAGCGCATCCGCGCGCAGTGGGATCCCCAGGGGCTCATTCGCAGCGCGCAGTCCGTCCGGCTGTTTGGAGACCGCCCATGACCCGGCCGCCGCGCAAAGCGGTCATCCTCGGCGCCACCCGCGGCATGGGGCGGGCGCTGGCGCGCAAGCTCGTCGAGAACGGCGATCGGGTGTTCCTGCTCGGGCGGACGCCCGCCGACCTTTTGCGCTCGGCGAGCGACCTGGCCATCCGCGGCAGCGCCGGCGCGATCGGCTTCCACGAGTGCGATCTGGAGCAGCCGGCGACGTTTGCCCCGGCGCTCGCCGCCGCCGACGCGGCGCTCGGGGGCTTTGACACCGTGGTGGTGACCGCGGCGAGCTTCGCTTCCCAGGCCGAGCTCGAGGGCGACCCCGCCCTGCTCGGCCGCCTGCTCACCGTGGACTTTACCAACACGATCCTGTTCTGCGAGGAGTCGCGCAAGCGCCTGCTCGCGCGCGGCGGCGGCACCCTCTGCGTCTTCAGCTCGGTGGCCGGGGAGCGCGGCCGCAAGCCGGTCGCCCTTTACGGCGCCGCCAAGGCGGGCCTGTCGCGCTATCTCGAAGCGCTCGATCACCGCCACCACAGCGAGGGGCTGCACGTGCTCACCGTCAAGCCCGGCTTCGTCCGCACCGGCATGACCGCGGGCCTCAAGGCCCCGCCCTTCGCCGGCGAGCCCAACGAGGTCGCGGCGCGGGTCATGAGCGCCCTCGATAGCGGCCAGCCCGAGGTCTACGCGCCGCTCCCCTGGGGCCCGATCATGAAAGTCATAAGGAACCTGCCGCGCTTCGTCATGCGGCGCATCAAGTTCTGACCGGCCGGCCGGCCGCCGCCCCCCAACGGCTCCCGCCGCGCGGCAAGCGAGGCTGTCTTCTCCCGGGCACATCTGCTATTCTGCTCACCTGGGAGGTAGGACAATCGCCACTGTTCGCCAAGTGGGGGGGCTGCTCATCCTCAGCGCGCTTCCCATGGCTGCGCTGTTCCCGGCCGCGGCTGCGCTGCTCTCGGGTTGCGGCGGCGGCGACCGCG
>DAOMZC010000027.1:0-20228 GCA_035437965.1 Pseudomonadota bacterium | reverse complement strand
CGCCGGCAGCAATGGCGTGCCGTCGCTCGACGCGGCGCCCGGCTCGGTGCCGGCGACCGCGCGATGACCCTCGACTGCGGCCGCATCGGCTTTCGTGAGATCGAGCTCGAGACGGGCGCGGGAGACGATTTCAGCCTCTGCATCAATGGCGCGCCGGTGTTCTGCCGCGGCGCCTGCTGGACGCCGCTCGATGTAGTCGGGCTGAGCCCCGCGCCGGCCGGATACCGCGAGGCGCTGAGCGCGGCCCGCGAGGCCGGCATGAACATGCTGCGGCTGCCCGGCAGCCTGCTCTATGAGACGCCCCTGTTCCATGAGCTGTGCGACGAGCTGGGAGTCCTCGTCTGGCAGGATTTCATGTTCGCCAACCTGGACTACCCGAGCGGCGACGAGCCCTTCCTCGCCACCGTGCGCGCCGAGGCGCAGCAGCTCCTCACGGACTTGCAGCAGAGTCCCTCTCTGGCGGTGCTGTGCGGCGGCAGCGAGGTCGAGCAGCAGGCGGCGATGATGGGTCTGCCGCGCCCGCAGTGGAGCAGCCCGCTGTTCCAGGAGCTGCTGCCCGCTGTATGTAAGAGCCTTCGCCCGGACGTTCCCTACTGGCCGGCAACTCCGAGCGGCGGCGAGCTGCCGTTCCAGGTCAACGCCGGCGTCGCCCACTACTATGGAGTCGGCGCCTATCTGCGGCCGCTCGACGATGCCCGCCGCTGCGAGGTGCGCTTCGCGGCCGAGTGCCTGGCGTTCGCCAACGTCCCGGAAGAGAGCACGCTGGAGTCCTGCTTTGCCGGCGCCGCGGCGGTCGTCCACCACCCGCTGTGGAAGTCGCGCGTGCCCCGCGATGTCGGCGCCGGCTGGGATTTCGAGGATGTCCGCGATCACTACCTGCGTCTGCTGTTCGAAGTGGATCCGATGCGACTGCGCTACAGCGACTGCGCCCGCTACCTGCTGCTCAGCCGCGTCGTCACCGGGGAGGTGATGGCGAGCGCCTTCGCCGAGTGGCGGCGCCGGCGCGCGAGCTGCCACGGGGCGCTGGTGTGGCTCCTGCGCGACCTGTGGCCGGGAGCGGGCTGGGGGGTGATCGACGCGCTCGGCACGCCCAAGGCGAGCTACTACTATCTCAAGCGCGCCTTGAAGCCGCTGGCTCTGTTCCTTACCGATGAAGGACTGAGCGGTCTGTACGCGCATGTCGTCAACGAATCCGCGCAGTCGCACGCGCTGACGCTGCACGTAGCGCTGTACCGGCAGGCCGAGGTGCGGATCGCCGAGGGCGCGACGGAGCTCTCCCTGCCACCGCGCGCTGCCGTCGAGATCCCGCTCAGCCGGCTGTTCTCCGGCTTCCTTGATACGAGCTACGCCTATCGGTTCGGACCGCCCTCGCATGAGGTGGTCGTCGCGCGGCTCGTCGAGTCGCACACTGGCCAGGTACGGGACACCGCGTTCTTCTTTCCTCTTGGACTCGGGGCCCTCGGACAGGCGGAGCTGGGCCTTGCGGCGGCGGCGCAGGCGCAGCCGGATGGTTCCCGCAAGCTCTGCATCCGGACTCAGAAGTTCGCGCAGTCAGTCGTCATCTGCGCGTCCGGATTCCTGCCGGATGACAACTACTTCCATCTCGAGCCCGGGGGCGAGCGCTGCGTCACCCTGCGTCCCCGCACCTCCGGTCACAAATGGCAGGCCACCATTACGGCCGTCAACGCAAGTGCGGCGCCGCTGTGGGTCCAGGAGGTCGAATGAGCCCACCCGCCGCTGTCCCGCTGTGGTTCGGGCCGCCGGAGAGGCCGCTTCTGGGCTTCTACCATGCCGGCGCAGCGCGCTCTCTGCGTTCCCGAGCGGTGGTGCTGTGCTACCCGTTTGGTCACGAATACACCGCGGCCTACCAGGCCTACCGCCGCCTGGCCGAGAAGCTGGCCGAGGCCGGCTTTCCCGTCTTCCGTTTCGACTACGACGGCACGGGGGACTCGGCAGGCGACGACAGCGATCCGGCGCGCCTGGCGGCCTGGCTGAGCAGCATCGGCCTGGCGATCGAGCAGGTGCAGGCGCACAGCGGTGCCCGCGACATCTGCCTGTTCGGGCTGCGTCTGGGCGCCATGCTCGCCTACCTTGCCGCGGCAGAGCACGCGGACGTGCGCGAGCTTGTCCTGTGGGCGCCGAGCATGACCGGCAAGGTCTATCTGCGCGAGTGGCGAGCGCTGCGCATGCTCAAGGATGGCCCCGGCGCGCCGACGCTTCCTGGGGGCGATGAAGAGGCGGGCGGCTTCCTGATGACGCGCCAGACCATCGCGGAACTACTGGGCGTCGAGCTGCTCGCCCGGCCGGTGCCGCCGGTAGCCAAGGTTCTGCTGCTGGCGCGCGATGTCTCTCTGGGCGAACAGAGACTGGCCGACCACCTGCGAGCGCATGGGGTGGCGGTGGACTATCGCTTCCTCCCCGGCTACGACGGACTGATCGTGGAGCCCTACAACGTCGTGATTCCCGAGGCGGCTTTTGCCGAAATCGTGTCACGCTTGGCAGACTCGATCGCAGCGGCGGACGGTCCCGCGCCAGCACGACTCGCGGCGCCATCGGCGGCGACGATGACATCGACATCTTCGATACGCGAATCGGCGCTTCGCTTTGGACCGGACGGCGCGCTGTTCGGAGTCCTCTCCGAGCCGCTGCAAGCGGCAACGTCGCGCGCGCGGCCCGCCCTCCTCCTGCTCAACACGAGCGTCATCCACCGCGTCGGTCCCAACCGCATGTATGTTCCGATGGCCCGCCGCTGGGCCGCCGCCGGCTACACGGTCTTACGCTTCGACGTGGCCGGACTCGGCGACAGCCCGCTCGCCGGCTGGCAGGCGCGCCAGCGGATGTACCAGAAGGACAGCGTGCGCGATGTCCGCGCCGCGATGGACTGGCTGGCGGCGCACCGTGGCATCGAGCGTTTCGTCCTCATCGGCCTGTGCTCGGGAGCCTACCTGGCCTTCCACACGGGTCTTGCCGATCCGCGGGTGGCTGGTCAGGTGATGCTCAACCCGCAGACCTTCGCCTGGAAGGAGGGCGACTCGCTCGATGTCGGCCGCAAGCTCGAATACAAGTCGAGCCGCTACTACCTGCGGGCCCTCTTGAAGAGACAAACCTGGTCGCGGCTCCTGCAGGGTCAGATTCACTGGCAAGGGATCGCCGGTGCTCTCGGCGAGCGCGCGCTCAAGACCGCGCGCACGCTCCTCACCGAGCGCCTGAGCGCTATCTTACGCCCAGAGGACGCGCCTACCGAGCCGAGCGTCCTCACGAACTTCCGCCGGCTGCTCGAGGGCGGGGTGGCGATATTCCTTGTGTACAGTCAGGAGGACCCGGGGCTCGACGAGCTCGCGGCCCACCTGGGCCAGGATGCGCGCCTTCTGCGCTCGCATCGGCGGTTTCGCCTGGAGCTCATCGATGGACCCGATCACACGTTTACTCCCGTAGGGTCGCAGCGACGGCTCGAAGAGACGCTCAGGGGATACTTGGACAGCTTCGCAAGGCAGCGGTGAGACGAAAGAATCTTAGCGGTCAGCGCGGGGGCGCTAGTTGTTGGGGGCCTTGCAGACAAGCCAGGTGAGGAGCTGCTGACGATCTTCAAGGCTCATGGCCGGGCTGCCGGGCGGCGGCATGCGGCAGGCGTAGACCTGCGTAAGCACCCCCTGGCGCTGGGCGTACACCGAGTTGTAGTTATCAAGCGGCCGGTTGGGCACCGTGCCGGTGGCGCTGTGGCACTCGGTGCAGCTGCGCTTCAGCAGCGGCGCGATATCCGCTTGATAGCTCGGGAAGCTGGGGGGGCAGCTCGGCGGCAGGTCGTTGGGACACAGGCTGCTACCCAGATCCGCCCGCGGCGCTTCGCCGCTGCACCCGGATGCTGCAAGAAGCACGGAGCCCAGCGCTGCTGCAAGGCGCCGCTTCCTCATGGAACGTTGACGTAAAAGGCTATGTGTCCGTGCGGCGAGTCTTCGAGGCTCTCGACGCACTCCTCAAAGTAGTGGTAGCGCACGGTCCACTTGCCGGGTTCATCGAACTGAACCGGGCCGATGACGTAAGTACCCGGCGACGACTCCGTGGTATCGGCACCCGTGTTGGGAGCGGGATGGGTATCGGATAGGAAGACCTCCGCCCGGACATTGGCCCCGGTCACCGGCTTGTTTGTAGCAAGGCTCGTCAGGGTCGCGGTGAACGTGGCGGCCACGCCCTTGCGTACCGGCGTGACGCTGTACTTGACGAGATACTTGCAGTCGTCGTCGTTTCCTTCCGAGTTGTACTGCGTCTCACCGTACTCGGATTCCTCGCCGGCTCCCATGTCCGCCATGCCGCTGGTCGCCATGTCGAATGTGGGTTTGCACGAGCCGGCATTGGTCGGCTGAATCCGGCCCTGACAGTGGTTATCCAATGCCCCGGCCACAGGTCCGCCGCTCGGGCCGCCGGGATCGGGATTGCTCTGGCAGCCAGCGCTGGCAGCGAGGAACCCGCCAACCAGCACGCAAGCGGTCGCGCGGAGTAGGCGGCGAGCCCGCGTGGAAACACCGTCGGGAATTGCGAGCATGGGCGCAGTACGCATAAATAACTCCATAGGGTATAGGGTAGTCTGGTATCGGTGCCATGCCGGTGGACCCGGCGTCCCCCGTTTTACCGGCAGCGCACCAAGAAGACAATGCGACATGTTGTCGCACCTTGCAAAAAGACCCTCGCCAAGAGCCAGGCAGGCGGGCAAAAAAATCCGTACCGCGCGAGGGTTGGAGTAGGCTACGGCCAGACCCTTGATTCGGCAATCGACACATGTAAGGCACCCAGCCGGTCTGCGGGCCGAGAGCGAGCGAGCGGCCGATGAAGGCGAAGGTGGAGTCCCCTGTGCCTGCGTCACCCGATGAGGAGCTCGTGGAGCCCCAGACTCGCACGGAGTGTCGCGGTCGCGGTCCGCTGATCCGAAAAGTCGCGAGCTCGCTCCTCGGCTCCCGAAACCGCGGGTGCATATTATGGGGAGCTCCCGGCATCGGCAAGTCGACCGTCGCCGCCGCGGCGCTTGAGGAGCCACGGGTCAAAGAAGTGTTCGGCGCTCGGCGGTACTCGGTCCCGTGTGAGGAAGTGGTCTCTGCCGAGGGGCTGTGGGCGGCTATTGCCAAGGTGCTGGAGATGCCCGCCGGCGCCCGGGCGAAGGTCTGGGCAAAGGAAAAGCTGAAGCAGTCTACGACGCTGCTGCTCCTGGACGACCTGAATGGGCTCACGCCTTCAGCGCTCGGCAATCTGCTCACCCAGGACTTACTGGTTCCAGGGCTGACGCTTATAGGTACACGTCGTAGTCCGACCTTCCGCAAGCCGGCCGGCCTGCCGGCTATCCCGGTCGCCAAGCTCACCCCCGCCGCCGCCGCGGACCTGTTCCATGCTCGCACGGATCGGCATTTCGTCCGCGACCCGAATCTATCCCGCATCCTGGAAGCGATGGACGGCATGCCGCTGGCCATCGTGCTGATGGCCGCGCGGGCGGCGGCGCAGAAGGACCTGCTCGGCTTGTGGGCAGACTGGCAGGAGAGTAAGACCGCGATGCTCGCGATTGCCGGCTCCAGGGATCCGAAGAATAACCTGAATGTCTGTATTCGTCTCTCACTCACGAACCTGCAGGAGGAAGGGCGGCCGCTCCTCCAGATCCTTGCCCTGCTTCCCGACGGCCTCCGCCGCAGCAGCCTGCCCGAGCTACACGTCAAAGAGGCCGAGGCGAACCGGCTCCTCGACCAGGCCCTTATCAATACCGAGGGTGAGCGTATCCTGATGCTGGCGCCGCTGCGCGAGTATGTCCTGGCTGACCCGGACCTGAAACCGGACGGTGAAGATCACCGAGCCCTTATGTATCTACGTAGAATCATCGAAGACTATGGACCCAAGATCGGCGAGCCCGGCGGGAGCGACAGCATTAAGCGGCTTACCGAGGAGCTGCGCAACCTGGAGAGCGTCATCGGCAGCAGCTTGTCCAACCCGAACCTGGCTGCTGGTGCGACCGCGGCGCTGCTCGGCCTGGCTCCCTTCCTCCGCTTCAGCGGCCTTGGCGACTTTCGGCTCTTGAATAAGGCGGCATCGCTGGCGACTGCGCCATCGAAGCGGGGTAGGTGCCTTCTGGCCTGTGCAGATGTCGCCCTGGAGCGCGCGCTGTACGACGAAGCCGAGGACCTCTACCAGCGCGCCGAAGAAGCGTTTTTCGCTTGCGGCGATGACAAGCTGCGGGTGATGTGTCTGATCGGCCGTGGTCACTCGCATCGCTATCGCTGCCAGCACCGCGCCGCGCGGGAGTTGTATGCGCGGGCGCGTCAACTCTGTCGCCGCCAACTTCAAGATGATCGACAAGAGCTGGCGCATGTGCATAAGGGACTTGGGCACCTGCTCCTGGCGCGTGACAACCCCGCCCGCGCCAAGCTTCACTATCACGAAGCCGAGCGGATCTTTCGCGAAGAGGGCCTGCGAGTAGAAGCGGCCAACTGCCAGCGCAGCCTTGGCCTCATTGCGTGCCGGCAGCGGGACTATCAGACTGCGGCCAGGCTCTTGAGTACGGCCAAGCAGACCCTGCGCGAGGCCGGTGACCAGCGCGGGGAAGCCGACTGCCTGCAGTTTCTCGCGGATGTCGAGCTCGCGCAGGAGCCCGCCGACTTGCGCCGCGCCGCGCGCTATGCAGAGGAGGCCCGCGAACGCTACAGTCGCTTGCAAGATGCGCGCGGACAAGCCCAGTGCAAGGGTCTCCAGGCGCGGCTGCAGAGCAAGCAGGGGAACAAGACCGATGCCATCCGTTTGTATCGCGAGGCGCTGGCGCTCTTTGAGCAGAAGGATGCCAAGCGCTCCATGGCCGACACCTACGCCGCTCTGGCCGATCTCTGTGAGTCACCCGACGAGCGGCGGCAAGCGCGCCAAAAGGCAAACCTGCTATATAGTGCGCTGGAGCTCCCGCGCATGATCATTCACCAATAGCCGCCATAAGCCCCCTTTGTGCGCAGCGATGGAGATCGTGGATGAGTGGCGGCTCGCGAATCCTCGGCATCGGCGGCCTCGATCATAACGGCTCGGCCAGCCTGCTTGAAGAAGGACAGGTCATTGCAATCGTAGAGACCGAGCGACTGGTAAGGCAGAAGAACGTCGGCCTTACCAGTCCTCAGCTCCTTGATGCGACCTTGGACGCCCTGGACACCTCGGCGGTGGATCATGTAGCGCTGGCGGATGCGACGTTTGTCGCGCAGCGCCCTTGGCTGCGCGACCACCTGAGGGCACGATTTCCCAGCGCCACGCAGTCCATCCACCAGCACCATGGCTGTCACATGGCCGCCGCTTTCTGCGGTTCTGGTTTTGAGGCCGCGACTGTCGTTTCGGTGGATGGCAAGGGGGACGGACTGAGCGCCGCGGCCGGATTTGCCTCGCGCCGCGGCGGCCTGCGCGTCGAGCTGCGGGTGCCTTCAGCGCACTCGCTGGGGCGCCTGTGGTGGGCGGCGAGTCTGTGCTGCCGACTCGGAGATCACTTCGCCGCCGGGAAGACCATGGCGTGGGCGGCTTATGGGGAGCCCAGCTTGCTGGCGGCTCTGCAGCGGCACCTTGTCCTGATGGAAGATGGGGGCTTTCGTCTGGAACCGGGGCAGGAGCCAGAAGGGCTGTTTCGCCAGGCAGAGCTGCTGGCCGACTGGCTGCGGGCGCAGACCCGAGATCCCGCACCCAAGACCGGCGCGGCGCATGCCGAGGTGGCGGCCTCGGTACAGGCGCTGACCGAGATCGTCATCGAACACCTGGTGACGCGCGTCGTTGCGCACACCGGCTGCCGGCAGCTCTGTCTGGCTGGCGGGGTGGCGCTCAACGGGCTGGTCAACCAGCGCCTGCTGCGCGAGGGGGTGGTAGATGCGCTGTATGTTCCGCCGCTCCCAGATGACCGCGGCCTGTCCCTGGGGGCGGCGGCCCTCGCCGCGATCGCGCGCGGTCAGCTGAAACCCGACCCCGGTGATGTGCTGTCGGCCTACGTAGGACCCGAGCTGTCGGCGGAAGTGCTGGAGGTGCCGCCAGGGTTTGGCGAAGTACCATGCGCCGACCTTATCGGCACCGTCGCATCGATGTTGGCAGAGGGCAAGTTGATCGCTTGGTGCTCCGGGCGCGCCGAGATTGGCCCGCGGGCGCTCGGCAATCGCAGCATCTTTGCCCTCCCCGTTCGCGCAGAGGTCCGCGACCAGCTGAATCAGCGCGTCAAGCAGCGCGAGCCATTCCGTCCGTTTGGCTGCTCTGTGCCGCTGGAGTACGCTGCTGAGTGGCTGGAGATGGTCGGCGACTCTCCCTACATGTTACGCATCGTCCCGGTCAAAGCAGACCGCCGATCTGCAATTCCCGCGGTGGTGCACCGCGATGGCACCACCCGCCCGCACACGGTCACTGCGGCGCAGCACCCCGAGCTGCATCGGCTGCTGCACCGACTGGCCCTGCTGGGTCATCCACCGGTGCTGCTGAACACGTCTTTAAACCGTCGCGGGGAGCCGATTGCAAATCGCGGCGCGGAGGCTCTTACGATCGCCGCAGCAACAGGGCTGGACGCTGCGGTTATCGGTTCACGGCTGTTTGTCCGTCAAACTGGATTCTTGCCGAGCAGCTCTGCATGATAGGGAGTCTCGATCCGCACGACGGCATGGCCCGCGTCCGGCCAGCGCTCGAAGCGCTCGTACCACTTTGCCGCGTAGGCGTAGTCGCTGTAGTAGCGCCGACCGCCGTGAAGAGGTGGTCGGTCGTGAAGCTGGCGCTCCCAGCGCTCGCGCGGGGGCAGCAGCAGCCACACTTCCTCGTGCGGGCCCCCCGCGAACAGGGCCTCCTCAGGAACCAGACCGGCCACGACCAGAAGCGGCGGCCGCTGGAAGTTCTCTGGACGCAGCTCGAGCTCGCGAATAAGCTGGACGAGCTGTCCGTTGGCGTGAAGGACTCCCTTGTAGATACAGCTCGGCTCCAAAAGGGGCGCCAGCATGGCGTCGAGCTCGACGACGCGCAGGGACGGCGTGGCCTGGGTCCGGGCCCAGGTGGTCTTGCCAGCTCCAGGCGGGCCGACAAGCCAGGTCAAGCGCTTCATGCGTCCACCAGACCGGTGGCAAGGGGTGCCCAGCCGCGTGCCCCGACCGGCTCTCCGTCCGGCAGGCGCAGGGTGGCCGGGTGGCGCGGCGCGCGAGCGTGCAGCCACCGCGCCTCTGCGGGTAGCCAGGTGCTGGCCCACACCCGCCGCTGTCGTCCCGAGCGGTTGAGTCCCGAGCGATGCCACAGAAGCGGGTGCAACCAGATTGCATCACCCGGGTCCAGCACCGGGGTCAGCGCGGCAAACCGCTGCGGAGTCTCAACCGTGGTCGTGAAGCCGGGCTGCGGGCCGCCGCTGTGCAGATCGATTGGCGGACCGATGCCCGCCAGGTGGCTGCCGCAAGCCACAGTCAGTCCCCCGGCCTCCTCATCCACGGGATCCAGCGGGGCCCATAGCACGCCACCGGCCGGCTCTGCCACCGGCCAGAATGGAAAGTCCTGATGAAATGGGAAGGGCTGGTGCCCTGGATTCTTTGACATCAAGAGGTCCTGGAACAGGACGGGCTCGGCTTGCAGGAGACTCCGCACCCAGACGCGCAACTTCTTGGCGATCGGCAGCGTCGACAGGCGGACTCCGCCGATGTGCGGATTGAGCCACTGTTCCATGAGGGCCGCCATCCCCTCCCCCGCGCCGGACCGAGCTGCCGGCTGCAGATGAGTGTACAGCACCTGCCGCGAGGGCGTGCCAGCGGCGCGGTGTTCGTCCAAGAGTACGTGCAGACGGCCTACAGTCGCCTTATCGAACACTCTCCGAAAGATGACGAATCCATCCAGCGGCCACGGCGTCCCGGCGTCCTGCACCGTATTCATTGCAGCACCTCGACCTTGCGGTCGCCGATGATGAAAAACGGGATCTGGCTCAGCAGCGCGATGGCCGCTCCCGCGGCGAACGCGGCGTGGTAGCGGCCCAGGAGCTGGCCGGCCACGCTGATCTGAAAGTCACGCAAGCCGTGCACCAGCCACCCCGACCCCAGCACCAGCCCAAAGCCCGCCACACCGCCGATCATTCGCGACAGAGCGATGTAGGCGGCCCGGCCCTTGGCGGGAAAGATTTCCAGCGAGTAGTTGTTGCCGAGCATGGTAAGCGTCTGTCCAGCGGCGCCGTTCAAGACATAGTAGGCAATGATGCAGCCAATGCCCCAATAGGCCGAGAGGATCCACAGGGTCATCGATAGCGCGACGCCGGACATGATACACATGAGCGGCCTGCGTGCTCCCCAGCGATCAGTGTGATTGCCGATAAGCATGATAACCACCATCGAGCTCGCCTGTTGGAGGCTGACCAGCAGGGCGATCTTGGTCAGCGAGTAGTGGAAGCGCTCTATCAGGTAAGCGCTCATGAACGCGAAGCCTATATTTCGCCCGACCGTCCAGAGCAGTCCCTGCACCACCAGCCACCAGAATACCGGACTCCGGTAGTTTGGACGCTCAACCCCGCGACCCAGGTACCGCACCAGGTGCGGCCGGGTGTCGGTCACGCGCGAATACACGGCCACTGCGGCGAGCGCGAAGGAGACCGCAAAGGTGGTGAAGATCGCCGCGAAGCCAACAGCGCCCGGGCAGACCTCGCTGAAGCGGGCGATGCCGAGCGAAAAAATGAGAAATCCAAGGACGCCCAGCGTCCATTTGATTTTTGTGAACCAGCCCAAAAGTCCGCTCGGAACCAGATCGCCGATCCAGCTGTGCTCGATGTTGCTCTGCAGGCCGGTCACCGGCGCGAATATCAAATAGAGGGCGAGAAAAAGAGGCAGCATCAGCGGGCGCAGCGCTGCCAGCTGACCTAGACAGATCATCGCTGCAAGGGCGGCGCAAAAGGCAGCCCCCAGAAGTAGCGTCAAGACCATGGCCCGGCGGTATGAGTGGGTCCTCCGCAACAGAGGCGTGCCGAGCAGCTGGCCCAGGTTGCCGAGCGTGGCAAAGCTGCCGAGGACTCCCAGGTGGCGATCGTCTCCTCCCAGCCACCGCACAAGGGAAGTCGGGACGGGCCCGGCCTGGAACCCGACTTCCTCGCTTTGATACAAGATGGTTCCCAGGCCCATCCAGATCCGGTCCCAGGCCAGCGCTGATTTCCGGAGCGGCGCCGCCTGCACGCCCGGAACCTCTTCGGTCTGACAGTCTGGTGGAGTCTTCATTGCAGGAGCTCACCCAGCTGTAAGCCGCCGGTAACAAAATAGCGGGGCAGATGAAACAGATCGCTGGCCGCCGTGACATCCCCCGGCACCACGCCGAGCGCCCCGCCCAGGCCGGCGGCAGCAACGCGAGCAGCGACGCGGGCATCGGCCGCACCGTCAGGATAGGCAAAGCAGCGCGCGTCACCCACGTAAGATTTCAGGCTCGCCAGGCAGGTCGCCAGTTCCTGGTCGATCTGCGCATCGGTCAAGGTGGTGAGCCGCCGATGGCTATGGCCGTGAGCTTCCACTTGGCTGCCGCCCTGCGCGAGCCGCGACCACGCCGCGCGCGGCAGGTACAGCGCGGCTGCCAGCGCGTCCGCGGACGACCCGCGGAGGACATCACGCAGCGACGTTAGCAGCTGGCTCTGCACGAGCTCTGAGCCGCAAAGTATCCACTGCTTCAGCGGGCCGTGAACCAGCGCCTCTTTATCCTGCCGTCGGCGTAGATCTGCGACCGCCGGGCGACCATCCGGCAGAGTAAGCTGCAACGTGGGCTGGCACGCATGATCGAGGATGAAATAGTACTCGTCGATGGGATGGGCGCGCGCGGCTTCGGCGTGCACGGCCGTACTGACGAAGAAACTGGCGCTCATGTGGCGCTCTTGCAGCCGCGGGGCGACTTCGGTGAGCCACTCGGCATAGCCATCGTCGAAGGTGAGCACGACCCCTGCTGGGGGCTGCCGGTGCTGCGCGCAGGCGATGAGTACGTCGGCCAGCGGAACGACCGGGATCCGCTCCGCGGCCAGCCAATCAAGATGTGCTTCCAGCTCGTAAGGGGTGACCGCGGTGCCGCGCAGGTGATAGCAGGAGGGGTGTCCGAACGCCAGCCGCTGCTCCGGCAAGACTCGATGGTACATAAGCACCGCCGTTCGCTCACTGCGCATCGCCGGTTCCTTGGGGAACTGCGGTCAGGACCTTGCGGAGCTCGGCGAGCGCCGCCGGGACGCTTTGGGCTCGTGCGATGGTGGTGATCCGGCGCTCATCCAGGGCCAGGCCCGCCAAGCGACTGCTCCACCCCTCTCCAAGATCCAGCGCCACCAGCGGTCGGCCATACTGCCAACCCAGGGCGAGCTCCGAGAGCGTGCCCGCCCCCCCGCCAACTGCCACGATGGCATGCGCCATGGATACTATCAGTGCGTTGCGCGCATAGCTCATGCCGGTCGGGATCACGATGTCTACCCAAGGATTCGCACTCTCGTGCTCCAGATCGGGGAGGACGCCAATAATGTCTCCTTCCCGCCACGCCGCGGAGCTGCGCGCCCCCCGCGAGGCAGCCTCCATCACCCCGCCAAGCCCGCCGGTGACCAGCCGATAGCCGGCGTCGATGATGCCGCAGCCGAGCTGCTCTGCCGCATCCAGCAGCGTCGGCGAGACACGCATGCCGCCCACCAAGGCGACCATCGGGCGACGAAGAGTCATCTAATCAGGCCTTGGGCCATGCACTGCTTATACCATGCGATGGTAGGCCCCAGGCCCGAGCGCAGATCGAAGGGAGGTCGGTAGCCGAGTTCCGCTGTCGCCAGTCGTAGATCGGCCAGGCTGTGGCGAACATCGCCCGGGCGCTCCGGCGCAAAAATCGGCGATGGCACCGGCCCGAGCTCGCGAGCGACGTGTTGATAGAGCGCGCTTATGGTATGCGCGCTGCCGCAGCCTACATTGTAGATCCGGCTCGCGGAGGTGCCCATCACCCGCAGTGCGAGCACGTTGGCGTGGACCACGTTTTCTACGTAGGTAAAGTCGCGCGAAGTCGAGCCATCGCCGTGGATTATCGGTGGCTCCCCGCGCAGGCAGGCCGTGACGAAACGAGGCACGACCGCGGCGTACTGGCTGGTCGCCGATTGGCGCGGCCCGAATACGTTGAAGTAGCGGAGGCCGATCGTCATTAGCTTGTACTCAGCCGAGAAGGTGTGGGCCAGCTCCTCGGCCGCCAGCTTGCTTACCGCGTAGGGGCTGCGCGGGCGCGCCGGGTGTTCCTCGCTGCACGGGCTGTGCCCCTGCGGGCCGTAGACCGAGCTGCTGGAGGCGTAGACAAAGCGCTCGACGCCGGCCTCGCGCGCTGCTTCGAGCAGACTCAGACACCCCAGCGTATTGACGGTCAGCGCTTCAAGCGGCCGCGCGAACGAGCGCGGGACCGAGCTGCGCGCCGCTTGGTGCACGACAGCGCTGACTCCCCGGCACAGCTCCTTGCTCAGCGCCGAATCGCAGACGTCGCCCTGCACGAAGCGGAAGCCTGGGACCCTGTCGTCCGGCAGGTTCTTCCGCTCGCCACTTGATAGGTCGTCCAGAGCAAGGACCTCGTAGCCCTCGGCCAGCAGCCGGTCGACCAGGTGTGAACCGATGAATCCGGCCGCGCCGGTGACCAGCACGCGACTGGCTGGGCGATGCGACACGGCCTACGCCCCGCTCCAGGGCAGGACACTGTAGATTTTACTATGGCGCTCCCGGTCGCTCAGGTCCGCCCAGCCGAGCATTTTTTTCGCGAGCAGATCCAGCCAGACCACGCCGGTCTGCGAGCCCTCGGGCGCGCGCTCGCACCAGGGATAGCTCGGCATGCGGCCCGCTCGTACTTCGGTAAGCCCAACTACTGCGGTCCTTCCAATCGAGGAAGAGTCGATCCACAGACCGCGGCACCAGCCGTACTTGCTGCTCAGCATGAAGACATCCCAGCACCCAAGGGGTAAGTCCGTACCGCGCGAGCAGGTACTTTCATCAGCGGGCGCAGCGGCGGCTAGCGGCAGCGCCCATAGCTTGCCGTCAATGGTGGTGAAGTAGAACTGACCATCCGCCGCCAAGCCATCATGCGGATAGCTGCCGGCCTTGCGGTAGACCGTCCGCAAGCTGCCGAGCTCCCGGATGGAGCCATCCCGCAGACAGGTCACCAGCGCTCCGGTAGGCAGCGGGCAGGTGTGGTTGGGGTGCAGCCGGTCGGGCAGCTTGGCCTGCCAATAGGGAGTGAGCGCTCGCTGGTTCGCCGCTGTGTGGTAACCATCCTCCGGGAATTCGGGCTCGCAGTCGGCCGCAGCATTGTGAAAGAGCACGCCGGCGCTTTGGGAAGGTTCCCAGCCCGCGAGGTGAACATCGATGGAAGCGGGGGGGACGCGGCCTTGCATCTTGCTCGCCAGCACCCACGGCGGTACCAACATGTGCGAGCCGACAAAGCGGCCCGCTTGCGAAAACACATCCACCGAGTCACTGCCGGTGTTGGCGACATAAAGCCGTCCGTCCCGGACCGCGACATGATGGAGATCGTTGAACGACGGGATATGCAGGACTCCATCGACCTGCCAGGACCGGGTGCTGACGCGATAGACAGCTGCATGCCCCGCGGCGTAAACGGCGCTTCCGTCTTCGCTCAAGCTCGCCCCGGTGAAGCCGCGCGAGGCGACGCGCAGCGATGGCGGTGGAACATAGGACAGCAGCACCTCCGTCCGGCCCGTCAGAAAATCAATACCGACCAGCCGGCCTTCGCCGCTGTCATCGTAGAAGCCGAGGCTCACAAGGACCTTCATGCCCACAGGCTCCGCCAGCGCTCACAGGTCTGGTCCAGCGCGCCAAGGGACGCCGCCAGCTGCTCTGCGGTGAGCGCGAGCTCGGTCTCCGTAACCAGCTCGTCCGTCAAGAGCCCGGCTTTCAGCTCGCCCAGGACCGAGGCCACGCGCGCCAGCTCTTCGTGCACCTCGGGGTCCCGGGGATTTGACCACCACAGATCGGCCCGGTGCTCATAATTGGCCGCGGAAAAGCTATCAATCTGCTGAACCGCGGCCGCGAACGCCGCGCGCACCCGCGCTACTCGCTGCGCCAGCAGCTCCCGCGGATCGATCGCGTGGCCTGCCAGCTTGGCGGCTACAAGGCGCGAGAATACGACGCCGGCAACCTGGGCCAGAATGAACTGCCGCATCGAGCGGGTCTGCGCAGCGACCAGCGCGGGGCTGCTGCCGTCCCCAGCGCCGCGAGTATGGTGCAGGGGAAACGGCGCTTGATGGATCGTGACACCGGGTACGGCGGTAGCCAAGTGCGCCCAGACCGTGTCCCCGCGCCGGGAGACCATGCCGTCGGCCAGCCGGATCGCCGGATAGGGGGCGGAGAAGAGCGCATCGAGATCGAAAAACACTGCATTGCCACCGCGCGCCGTGGCTGCGCCGACCGGCAGCTCGGGGTCGTGAACGAGCAGGCGGGTCACAGGCTGCCCGTAAAGAACCCGCGGGAAGGCGCGCAGATGCGCGAGCAGCGCCGAGCGGATGGGCAAGTCGCCGCTGTCGGCGCTCGGCTCCCAGTCGAAGGCGAGCTCCAAGTGGGCATCGCCGCTATCGGAGGTGTCGTAGTAGTAGTCCGGCAGATGCCGGGGGCTCGGACACGCCCGGTAGGGAGCTTGCGGATCCTGCCGGCTCGCCCTGGCCACGTGAGCAATTAGATCCAGTATCTGGACCTGCAGGAAACAGAAGCCCGGCACCGGCGGGCACCCTGTGTTCCCCCCGACAAGCACCGAGACTTCCGGATGCCGTCGATACAGCGCGTCCAGGGTGCCGCGCAGATTCCGCAGCGGTACCGCGACAAGCCCCTGCGCGGTCTGCTCCAATCGGACGAGCCGCAGGTCATCGTCCAGCATCCACACCGCGATCGGTCCCTGTCCGTCCTCTGGATGCGGAGGAAGCGGCGCCGGGCCTCGCGGACTCTGGCGCAGAAAATCAGCCAGCAGACCGACCTGGATCATGCGGTTGCTGGCGATGGCCAGCCGCGCTGCGTGTTGGTCGTCGGCGCACAGGCCCGCCGCGGCAAGCCGCTGGCGCACGCGAAGGACCGCCCGCGGCTCGGCAATCTGCGTCGGCAGACCAGCAGCCGACAGGGCCGCCGCTGCCGCCTGATTGTCTTGGCGACTGGCCGCCTCACCGCTGTTGTCAAAGGCCAGTATTGCGGCCGCCGGCGGCTGACCGGCAGAGGAGCCAAGCCCGTCGCGCAGGAGCTCCTGGCCGAGTGCCCATAGATTTCCCGGGCGATCCGTCAGTCCCACGCTGACCAGGAACCGCAGCGCCGGGACTGCCGGGGTGACTTCGACGCCTGCCGGCTCAGCGACCGGCTCCCCCGGCCACCACTGCCTGGTCGTCGGCGCGAGCGCCTGCAGTGCTTCTTCCCAGGGCAGCCCCCCCAGGTCAAAGTGCTGGGCGAGGACGGCACCCACCGCACGCGCATCGGGCAGGCGGCGGCGACCCACCAAGCCAAGACCGTAGCGCTCCAGCCAGCAGTCGCGCAGGCAGAGGAGCCGCTCGGGTGTCATCCGTACCGCGCGCAAGCCGGTCAGGAACGGACCAAAGCCGGTCCGGGTATGGTGCTCGTAGATGATGCGGGCAAACGAAGCGTAGTGGACGCGTCTTGGGTCCAGGGCATAGACGACCTTCCACGTCCGATCCGGAAGCAGCCGCAAGACGCGATGCGTCGACCCGGTGCTCGCGGACTCGGACACCGGAAGCGGCTCGATACGGAAGCGCCATCCATAGGCCGTCTGCTCCTGCTCCCCAGCCGCAGCACCGTCGAGCGGAAACGGCCGCAGGTAAGGGTGTCCATTGGCCACATCGCAGAGCCAGCGGCGCCCTTGCAGGTAAACGATGGCGGTCAAGTGGTCGCCTGCTGCGGTCACCGAGGCGGCGGCCAGGTGGGCCTCAAACCCGAGGCTACGCAGCAGGGCGACGAATGGGGGCGACAGCACATGGCAGGTCCCGCCGTGGCCGCGCAGCGCTCCTTCGACCGCCGCGGCAACGGGTGGCAGACCGGGAGCGCGCCCGGCCGCCGCCAGCAGCGCCAGGTTGTGAAAGGGGACGGCGCGCAGATGCGCAGCTTGCAGCCTGGTGAGCGCGGGCAGATCCAGGCGCGCGGGTCGCTCGACTCCAAGCCGCGCCAGGTAGGCCATCACAGTCGCTGGGGCCAGCGGCGCAAGCTCGGGGTCGTCAGCACTCATGAGGCGGCTCGGGCCGTGCGATCGACCCAGCCAAAGACCAGCCTCAGCTCGGCGCGGTGAAGGGGAAACGTCCACGTCGGAATGGACTCATCGGCCCGATGAATCTGCGCCCGCGAATCATTGACGCCGAGGGCCAAGTAGCGCGCTCCCGGAGGCAGGTTGCGATTGAACGGGCAGCCTCCCAGGACCTCGGACTTGTTCAGGCTCCGCCACTGTTCCCGCGCCGCGATGCGGTGCCGGGCGGCGAGCAGCCGCAGGCCGAGCAGGAGCTCGCGCAGGGCCGGGTCGGGTGGTTCGCTTGTATCGGGCAGCTTGCCGATTGTCCGTGCCAGCAGCCGCAGCGTGCCATCTGTGTGCTCGTGGTATCCAGTCTCATCGAGCCACAGCGTTGGCCGCAGGGCCGCCATCCACTGCGGAAAAACCGTGTGCGCCCGTCGCGAGCCTGTCTCTTCTTCGCCCTGCAGCAGGATATGCAGCTCGGGGGTCTGCGGCAGCTCTGCCAGCGCGGCCAGCCGCACCGCCAGCGGGCCCTTGTTGTCGGCAGCGCCGCGGCCAAACAGCCGCGGCGCGTGCCCGGCCGCCGGAGCGCCGCCTTCATCGGGGGCCGTGCTCAGCTCCATCGGCGGGTGCGTGAATGCGACGCTGCCCAGCGGGGCGACGTCGTAGTGGCCATATAGCACCACGGAACCCTGCAGCCCGCGCGCGTCCCGGTGGGCTGCCAGCAGCGGCGGCCCGTCCCCGCGGTCGAGCCGCACCGAAAAGCCGAGCTCTGTGAGTCGGTTTTGCAGATAGCTGGCGCACGCCTCGTGGTCCCGTCCTTCGGGTCGCGTGTCGAAAGCCATCAGCTCGCGAAGGCGGGCGATCGCCGCCTGGTCCGCCGCCCGCTCGGTCATCGTCGAGCTCTCGGCCCAGCCGAGCAGGTCTTCCCCCCAGCGCGGCACGCAAGCCGCCTGCAGCGGGGCGACCAGCAGGTCCCACAGTCGCTTGTTGCTGCTGCCGTAGACATCTCGACCGCCGTGCAGCCGCAACGCCCGGCTGGACAGCTCGGCGTTGCGAAAGGCGTCGGTGAGCTCTGCCAGCGATGGCGGCGGCAGTCCCAGAAACCGCCAGGTCCGCGCCAACACGCGGTGCACGTCCGCCCTGCAGAGCAGCTCGCCGAGTCGCTGACGGGGCAGCTGGCCGCACTGTGCCAGGGTTTGCTCGGCGACTTCCAGGCCGCTCAGCGCCTGCCACCACGGGATCTCCGGCACCAGCGACGTGTCGCCGCTGGCATCTGCGGCGGCGCAAAGGACGTAGCTCGCTGCCAGCACGCTGTGCAGAGCGCCACGCAAGTCCTCTGACGAGGAGAACATGCTTATGGGATTCATCCGCCTCCTCCAAGCAGAGGAAAGCAGTCCTCGTTGAAGATCTCACCGGGGGCGACCCGCACCCGCTTGTTCATCGGATGCCACTCCGAGTGGCTTGGCGAGTATGTGCAGGCCGCATCCATGAAGATGGTGATATAAGCGCGCCGCGGTCGCGAGCTGCGGTTGGGAGGAGTGGTGTGCCATGAAAGGCAATGATGGAAGATTCCCCAGCCAGCCGGCACCGGCACCGCGACCTGATCGCGGAGGCGTTGGCCCCAGTCGGTAGTGTCGTTGAGAAAGTCGACGGCGGGCCGCTCGCCTTCCCGGTGCGCCCCAGGCATGAAGTGCATACACCCCGACTCGACATCGGCATCATCCAGGGCCAACCACAGCGACACGGCGCGCGGGGCGCTTAGCGGCCAATAGGGGTAGTCCTGATGCCAGGGGATTGTATGTGAGTGCTGCGGCGGCTTGGAGATGACGTGATCATGAAACAGCCGCACCGCTTGGCAGCCGATCAGCGCTGCTGCCATGGCGGCCAATCGCGGATCGCGCAGCTGGCGGGCGAAGGCAGCGTGGGATTCCCATACATTGGTCCATTGCGAGACGACTCGGCAGTAGTCCTCTCGACTCACACCAAGCGACTCCGCCCAGCCGTCCCAGAGCTCGTCCAGAGAATCTCTGAGCGTCTCGACTTGTTCGATGCCTAATAGGGGTCCAACCCGCACGTATCCATGGCGATGAAAAGACTCGACATGCTCGGGGCCCAGCAGCACCATGCGGGTAGCTTATCACGGTGATTTGGCAGGAATAAACCCCATTCGATGGGTACATCTGCACCGCGGCCGATGCGCCAATAAAACGCACCGGACATACTCGACCGGCCGACTGCGCTGAAGTGGGTAAAGTTATCTCCTGCGCAGCGGGAGTGTGATATATACCCGGACCATGTACAGCTCCTCATATCGTGCGATTCGCATCGGCCTGGGCCTGGCTGCGCTGCCGAGCAGCATCGCGGTCCTGCACAGCCCTCCGGCAGCGGCTTGCAGCTGCGACGCGCGCCGGCAGGTGCGCTTGCTCAAGGAAGGCGACCAGCCGCTGCCGCGCAACCCGCAGCTCCGCGTGCGGATGGGCCGCGATGGCGTCGCCGTTCCCTGGAGCGTGCCCGGACAGACCCTGCCGCGGCCCGAGGAGCTTCGCCTGGCGCTTGTCGACAAACAGTCGGGCGCCGAGGTCGCGCTCGCGGAGCGCCGGGTGGACGCGGGCTGGGGTCTGATGGCGCTCCTGTCTCCCAAGACCTTGCTGCGGCCAGACGCGCAGTACGAGGTCGTGGTCGCCAAGGACAAGCAGCGGGCAAAGCTCGGCGACTTCCGGACGAGCGCGGCCGAGGACCGCAGTCCGCCGGCGTTTGCCGGTGTGGAGAGCAGCCGCTACACGCCCCCCGTGGTGCCGCCCCCGAGCGGCGGCCTGTGCGACAGCGGGCGGGAACACGTCGAGCTCCAGCTGACGCCGCCGCGCGACGACCAGGCGGGCAGCATGCTGTACCTCGTGTGGCTTAGCAATGACGGGTCGCGGATCGATTTCAACACGCCGCCCCGCCACGCGCAGCTTGCCCGTCTTGGCGACCGCACCCTGCAGGTTGGCAGCAGCTCCAAGTGCAACGCCGAGGGGCTGTCCTGGGCCGCGCGTCCGGCGCATCGG
>DAOMZC010000026.1:0-20303 GCA_035437965.1 Pseudomonadota bacterium | reverse complement strand
CACGCTCGACGATCCCACGCTGATGATCGAGCTGTGGCAGGTGCCCTGGGATGGGGCGAGCGTGCCGCTGATGTTCACCCTGCGCCAGCCGCTGCCCTGGCCGGGCAAGCTGCGGGCGCGCGCCGCGACGCTCGTCCCGGAGGCGGCGCGCGCCCGCGCCGAGGCGGGCCTCGTGGCGGTGGACCTGCGCCTGCAGGCGTGCCGGAGTTACTACGGCTACCGGCTGGCGGTGCGCTCGGTCGAGGTGCTGCGCCGGCTCCACCTGCTCCTCGACAGCACGGTCGCTGCGGTCGCGGCGCGCTACCGCAGCGGGCAGGCCGACCTCGTCGAGCTGCTCAAGGCGCAGGAGGCGGTGGTGAACCTGGACAACCAGCTGCTCGACACCGAGCGCGAGCGCGACCTGGCGATCGCCGCGCTTAACACGCTGCGCGGCGAGGATCCGCAACAGCGGCCCGGCCCGCCGGGGTCCGCCGCGACGGTTCGTCCGCCGCCGGAGGTGGCCTCGCTGCTCCGCCGCGCGCTCGCCCAGCGGCCCGAGCTCCTGGCCGCGCAGGCCGCGGCGGCGCAGGCCCGCGCCCGCACCACCGCGGCCAAGAAAGAGCGCGCCCCGGAGCTGGCGGTGTGGACCAGCCTGATGAAGGACCTGCGCGGCCCCCAGGACACCTTCACCGTGGGCGTCCAGACCAGCATCCCGTCTTTCTCGCTGGCCCGCTACGGCGCCGCCGAGCGCGAGGCGCGGGCGCAGGGGCAGGCGGCGCAGTCCGAGCTGCAGGCGGTGCAGCTGCAGATCCGCAGCGAGGTCCAGCAGGCCGTGCTGCGGCTCCTGACCACCGGGCGCCACCTGGCCCTGCACAGCGGCTCGCTGATCCCGCTGTCCGAGCAGGCCGCGCGCGCCGCCGAGGCCGGGTTTCAGAGCGGCAAGGTCTCGCTCGCCCAGCTGCTCG
The DNA here is from genome assembly GCA_035437965.1 of Pseudomonadota bacterium. Lineage (GTDB taxonomy): Bacteria > Myxococcota_A > Polyangia > Palsa-1104 > JAEUJZ01 > CALFML01. The sequence continues at coordinate 19,359 of DAOMZC010000026.1, read as the reverse complement.
ACACCGCGCGCATGCTGAGCGAGCACCACCTGGAGTACGAGCGCTACCAGGCCGAGTACGGCCAGCGCTGGGCCGAGCTGGAGGCGGCGATCGGGGGACCGCTCCTCGACGAAGGAGACCCTGGCGCTGCCGGCGCTGCGGACGCGGGAGGTCAGCCATGAGCCGGCGACCTTCCCAGGAAGTTCACTCCTCTTCGGCTCAGCGGAATCCCCCCGAGCGCCCGCGTGCAAGTCGCACGGGTCTTTTACACTCGCTCCTGCTGGTGCTGCTCGGCGCGGTGCTGGCCCTGGCAGCGAGCTCGCTGCGCAAGACGTACCTGGCGCGGCCGCAGCGGACCGCGCCCGCGGCTACGTACTACTGCCCGATGCACCCCCAGATCACCGCCGACCACCCCGGCGACTGCCCGGTCTGCAACATGCGCCTGGTCCCGCGGCCGACCGCGCCCGCCGCAGTCGCTGCGCGACCCCAGACCCCCGCGGGCGAGCCGTCCGGCAGCGCGCCCCGGCAGCTCTACCAGTGCCTGATGCACCCGCAGATCATCGCCGAAGAAAAAGGAGTCTGTCCGATCTGCACCATGCAGCTCGTGCCGATGCCCGCGCCGCCCCGCCTGGCCGCCAGCACCGCGCTCCCGGAGTCGGCGCCGCCCGGCGGCTACGCCCAGATAGTCCTCGACCCGCAGCGCCGGCAGCTCCTGGGCCTCCAGCGCGTCGCGGTGCACCGGACGCAGCTCGCCGGCACCCTGCGCACCGCCGGCCGCGTCACCTACGATGAGACCCGGCTGCACCACGTGCACACCCGCTACGAAGCCTACATCGAAGCTGTCTACGCCGACTTCACCGGCAAGTATGTAAAAAAAGGCGAGCCGCTCGCTTCCCTCTACAGCCCCGAGCTGCTGGCCGCGCAAAAGGAGTACCTGATCGCCCTGTCCGGACAGAAGGGCGGCCTGCAGCTCGGGCTTGGTCCGGGCGGCTCGACCCTGGCCGAGTCGGCGCGGCAGAAGCTGCTGCTCCTTCACCTGAGCCCGACCGACCTCGCGCAGCTGGAGCGCTCCGCCCAGGTGAACCAGACCCTGCGTCTCGACGCGCCGATCTCGGGGTATGTAGTCGGCAAGGTCGCGGTGCACGGCATGCGGGCGCGGCCGGAAGACTCGCTGTTCGACATCGTCGATCTGTCGCAGCTGTGGGTGATCGCGGACGTCTACGAGTACGATCTGCCGCGCCTGCAGCTCGGCCTGGCGGCGACGATGACGCTGCCGTACTGGCCGGATCGCAGCTGGCCGGCAAAAGTGAGCTACATCTACCCGGCCGTCGATCCCAAGACGCGCACCGTGAAGGTCCGGCTGGAGGTCAAAAACCCGCGCGAGGAGCTCAAGGCCGAGATGTACGCCGACGTGGTGCTGAGCCTCGCGCCGCGCTCGGCGCTGGTCCTGCCCGAGGACGCGGTGATCGAGACCGGCACCCGCAAGCTGGTGTTCGTCCTTTTGCCGGATGACTCCCTGGAGCCGCGCGAGGTGCAGCTCGGCGCGCGCGAGGCGAACCTCGTGGAGGTGCGGTCCGGTCTGCGCGAAGGCGAGCAGGTGGCGCGCGGGGCGAGCTTCCTGCTCGACTCCGAGTCGCGCCTGCAGTCGGCGCTGACCGGCCTGGGCGCGCCGCCGGCCGCGGCCCCGGGGGAGGTGCGGTGACATGATCCGCAGCATCATCACCCTCGCCGCCCGCCACAAGTATCTGGTCGTGCTGTTGTGCGCGGCGGCCGTCGCGCTGGCCGTGCGCTCGCTGCGCGACATTCCGCTCGACGCCATTCCCGATCTATCGGACACCCAGGTCATCGTCTACTCGCGCTGGGACCGCAGCCCGACGCTCCTTGAGGATCAGGTGACCTACCCGATCGTGACGTCGCTCCTGGGCGCGCCGCGGGTCAAGGCGGTGCGCGGGCTGTCGGACTTCGGATATTCCTATGTCTACGTCCTGTTCGAGGACGGCACCGACATCTACTGGGCGCGCTCGCGCGTGCTGGAGTACCTGGCCAAGGTGCAGTCGCGGCTGCCGCCCGAGGTGCGCACCGAGCTCGGCCCCGACGCGAGCGGCGTCGGCTGGGTGTTCCAGTACGCGCTCGTCGATGACAGCGGGCTGCACCGCCCCGATGAGCTGCGCTCCTACCAGGACTGGTTCCTGCGCTACGCGCTGCAGTCGGTGCCGGGCGTCGCCGAGGTCGCGACGCTGGGCGGCGCGCTCAAGCAGTACCAGGTCACCATCGAGCCGAACCGGCTGGCCGCCCACGGCCTGGGCATCCGCGACGTGACGGCGGCGCTGCGCAAGAGCAACAGTGAAGTCGGCGGGCGCCTCATCGAGCTGTCCGGGCGCGAGTTCATGGTCCGCGGCCGCGGCTACATCAAGGAGCCCGCCGACATCGCGCAGGTAGTGCTCTCCACAGATGGCAAGGGAGTCCCGCTGCGCATCAAGGATCTGGGCCAGGTCACCGTCGGCCCCGAGCTGCGCCGCGGCGTCGCCGACCTGGACGGACGCGGCGAGGTCACGGGCGGCATCGTGGTGATGCGCCACGGCGAAAACGCCCTGAACGTCATCGCCCGCGTCAAGGACCGCCTGCAGCAGCTGGCGCCTTCACTGCCGGCCGGCGTGCGCGTGGTGACGACGTATGATCGGTCCGAGCTCATCGGCCGCGCGATCGATACGGTGCGCTCCAAGCTCGTGGAAGAGATCGCGATCGTCGCGCTCGTGATCCTGGTGTTCCTGTGGCACATCCCCTCGGCGATCGTTCCCATCGTGACCATTCCGGTGGCGGTGCTGCTGGCGTTCATTCCCATGCAGCTCCTCGGGGTCAGCGTCAACATCATGTCGCTGTCCGGGATCGCGATCTCGATCGGGGTACTGGTCGATGGCGCGATCGTCGAGGTCGAGAACGCCTACAAGAAGCTGCAGCTGTGGGAGGCCGGCGGGCGCCAGGGCGACTTCCATAACGTCCGCCTGCAGGCCCTCTTGGAGGTGGGACCTTCGGTGTTCTTCTCGCTGCTGGTCATCGCGGTCGCCTTCCTGCCGATCTTTGCCCTGGTCGAGCAGGAGGGCCGGCTGTTCCACCCGCTGGCGCTCAGCAAGAACCTGGCGATGGCGCTGGCCGCGCTGCTCGCGATCACGCTCGATCCGGCGATGCGGATGATCTTTACGCGCATGGAGCCGCTGCGCTTCGCACCGCGCCCGCTGGCCTGGCTGACCAACCAGCTGGTGGTAGGAAAATACTATCCGGAGGAGCGCCACCCGATTAGCCGGATTCTGTTCTGGCTGTACGAGCCGGTGTGCCGCGCGGTGCTGCGCCGGCCGCTGTGGACGCTCGCCGGGGCCGCCGTGCTCGTCGCCACCACGGTTCCGGTCTACCAGCGCCTGGGCTCGGAGTTCATGCCGCCGCTTTACGAAGGGAGCCTCCTTTACATGCCGACCAGCCTGCCCGGCATGTCGGTCACCGAAGCGGCGCGCCTGCTCACCCAGCAGGACCGGATCTTGCGCGGCTTCCCCGAAGTGCAGACGGTCTTTGGCAAGGCGGGCCGCGCCGAGACCTCGACCGATCCGGCGCCGCTGTCGATGATGGAGACGACCCTGGTGCTCAAGCCGGAGTCGCAGTGGCGGCGCCGCGAGCGCTTCTATTCGCGCTGGGCGCCGCCGTGGCTGGCGACGCTCCTGCGCAGCGCCTGGCCGGATCATATCACGCACGACGAGCTCGTAAGCGAGCTCGATCAGGCGCTGCGCATCCCCGGCACGACCAACGCCTGGACGATGCCGATCAAGGCCCGCATCGACATGCTGTCGACCGGCGTGCGCACCCCAATCGGCATCAAGATCTTCGGCTCGGACCCGCGCGAGCTGGAGCGGCTCGGCACCCGCATCGAAGCGGCGCTGCGGCCGCTGCCCGGCACGCGCTCGGTCTTCGCCGAGCGCGCCGCCGGCGGCTACTTCCTCGACTTCGAGCTGCGGCGCGACGCCCTGGCCCGCTACGGCCTGCTCGTCCAGGACGCCAACGAGGTGATCGCCGCGGCAATCGGCGGCGAGGCGGTGACGACCACGATCGAAGGCCGCGAGCGCTACACCATCAACGTCCGCTACCCGCGCGAGCTACGCCAGGACCCCGAGCAGCTCGGCCGCGCGCTGGTGCCGACCCCCGATGGCACGCAGGTCGCCCTGCGCCAGCTCGCCGACATCCACCTTACCACCGGACCGGCGATGATCCGCGATGAGAATGGCCTGCTTGCCGCCTATGTCTACGTCGACTTCGACAGCCAAAAGCTCGACATCGGGCAGTATGTAGCGCAGGCCAAGGCGGCGGTGGCGGCGCAGCTTGGACCGACGCCCGGGTATACGCTCTTGTGGAGCGGCCAGTTCGAGAACCTTTTGCGCGTGCGCGAGCGGCTGCAGACGGTCCTGCCGCTGACCCTGCTCATCTTGTTTCTGCTCCTTTACCTCAACACGCGGTCGGCCCTGCGCGCCACCCTGGTGCTGCTCGCGGTGCCGTTTTCGGCGATCGGCGCGGTGTGGATCCTGTATCTGCTCGGCTACAACGTCTCGGTCGCGGTGTGGGTGGGAGTGATTGCGCTGATGGGGCTTGATGCCGAGACCGGGGTCTTCATGCTCCTTTACCTGGACCTCGCCTACGATGAAGCGCAGGCCGGCGGCCGGCTGCGCCACCGGGGGGAGCTCAAGGAGGCGATCGTCGATGGCGCGGTCAAGCGGGTGCGGCCCAAGGCGATGACCGTGTGCGCGGCGCTCATGGGCCTGCTGCCGATCTTGTGGGCGGCGGGTGCCGGCGCCGATGTGATGAAGCGGATCGCGGCGCCGATGATCGGCGGGCTCGTGACCTCGTTCGCCCTGGAGCTGGTCGTCTACCCGGTGATCTATCTGCTCTGGCGCCAGCGCGGGCTGCCCGCCGCGCCCGCAGATGATGAATTAGCCGAGCCGCCAATGGATTAGCGGACGCTCCCTACATCAGCGGCTTGAGCATCCACGCCTTTACATCGACACCGAACGGATCGGTCGGCTTGCTCGGATCCGGGGGGTTGCTCGGCAGGCTGACCGTGCCGCCACTGGTACCGAAAGTGAGCTGCGGATCGTCGCCGGCCGACCAGGCGAGCGCCGACAGCTGGTGCGCATCGATGTAGGCGTGCAGCTGGGTCATCCAGCTGTGCGCCGCCGCCTTGCTGCCCAGGCCGAAAGGCGAAGTTCCCGACTCGTCCACGCCGTACTCGCCGATGATCACCGGCACCTGCTGGGCGACGTCGCCGAACTTGCTGTCCCACTCGGGGGCCATGGACGGAGGGTTGCTCTTGAGCGGATAGGGGTGGGTGGCGTAGATGATGGGGCCCATTCCGTCCAGGCGGTTACTCGGGGTGAGGAGCGCCGACAGATCGTAGGCGTAGTCAAGGCCGCCGACCACGATCAGGGTCTCGGTGGCGCCGGCGCCGCGGATGGCCGCGATGATCTTCTGCGCATTGCCCTTCCAGGTCGCCCAGTCGACGCCCCACGGCTCATTCCAGATGTCGAACAGCACGTGCGTCTCGCTGCCGAACTGCTGCGCCACCTGGGCCCAGAACAGCGGCGTGCTTGTCGGATCGGGCTGCGCCGAGCTCAGGTTCTGCGCGTCGTAGCCGTGCAGCTCGAGGATCACGTACATGCCGAGCGACTTGGCCGCCGCGATCACCGCCGCGACGCCCTGCCGGTACTGCGGCGCCTCGCCGTAGGTCGTGTAATAGCTCTGGCCGATCGGCAGCCGCACTACGACAGCCTTCCAGGTGTCGCGCCAGGCCTGCAGCTCGGGCTTCGGATCGCTGCCGAAGCCGGCCAGGGCCAGACCGTTTTTGTGCTGCAGGCCCGAGCGGTTGATTCCCTTCAAGCGCGCCGCCATCAGCTGCCCGCCGCAGCTCACCTTGAGCTGGTTGCCCGAGACTGTAAGCCGCGGCAGGGTCTGCATCATGCAGGTGCGGATGGGGTCGGGATTGGGGTCGGGGTTGGGATTGGGATTGGGAATCGGCGTCGGGCTCGGCTGGTTCGGATCCGTTCCCGTCGGCGACTCGCCACCGCAGCCGAGCAGCGTCAGCGCGAGCGCCCCCACCGCTCCCAGTAAATAGCTACGAGCCCTCTTTGTGTACATCAGTTCCCCCTACTGAAAATGGTCCTGAAGACGCTCCCGCGGCGGCTCTGGCAAGCTGCGGCAGCCTCGCCCGGCCTGTCTAGCATAAGGTAAACGGCGCGGCGGCGCGGCGGCCACCGCGGCTCCTCAAGGTTATCGCAGCTCTGGACCCCCCCCCACCAAGAGCTGGAGAGCTGGAGAGCTGGAGAGCCGCAGACCCGGAGGATCCGCCGAGGTGCAGTTCCGCCAGCCTCCCGCCGCGCCGCCAGGGCCCGCGCGGGCGACGAGGAGCATCCGCGCGGTCAGTGAGCCCGATAAGGAATTCGGCAAGGAATCCCCACAATCACCGACGGGAAATCCCGGCACGCGAGCGCAGCGGAATGGAACCGGAATCCGCGCCGGTGCCTACGCAGAGTCCGGAGTCTGGTCCCGCAGAGGCGCTTCTCAGGCGCGGCGCGCCGTGCTACGTTGAAGGCAAGAAAAAGGAAGGCGCGGCGTGGACGACAAACAGCTGGCAGGAATCCGGGCGGCAAGCTACGTCCGTTCGGGAATGGTCGTCGGACTCGGTACCGGATCGACAGCCAATCACTTCCTGCACGAGCTCGGGCGGCGGGTGCGGGAGGAGCGCCTGGAGGTGCAGGTGGTGGCGAGCTCCTTTCCGACCGCGTTCCTGGCGCGCGAGCTCGGGCTGTCGCTGCTCGGCATCGATCAGGTGGCGCGGCTCGATCTGTACGCCGACGGGGCCGATGAGGTGACGCCGGCCCGCGATCTGCTGAAGGGGCGGGGCTTCGATCTGGTGAAAGAGAAGATTCTTGCCCGCGCCAGTGATCGTTTCGTGGTGTTCGTGGACGCCAGCAAGCTGGTCGAGCGTTTGGGCAGCCGCTTTCCCATCCCGGTCGAGGTGCTGCCGTTCGCGGTTCACACGGTGCGCCGGCACCTGGAAGGACTCGGCGGCAGGGCCGTGGTACGGCGGAACGGCGACGCGGTGGTGATCACCGCGCAGGGCAACCTGGTCCTGGATACGGTGTTCGACCCGGAGGTCGAGGTGGTGGCGCTGGACGAGCGCCTGCGCAGCCTCCCGGGCGTCGCCGAGCACGGCATCTTCCGCGACCTGGCGAGCCTGGTGCTGGTGGCCAAGGACGGCACCGTCACCGAGCGCTGAGCACCGCGGCGCGGAACGAAATCGCGCTTGTCGCGACGGGGCTTCCTTCAGCCCGATAAAGAAGGGGCCGAGGAGAACGCTGGGTGAAACGGTGTTCGTGCGAAACCGTAGCGACGGATGGGGTTGCGTACGGAAACGCGTATCGCCGGCAGGGTCACTCATACGCCTAGGAGGCACAGGCCGCGGTGGAACACCGCTTATATCCGGACCGGCCATTGACTGGGTTCACACCAGCGGGTGTTTCTGCCAAACTGGCAGCGCATGGCGCGAGCGCCCCGCAAAGCCTCCGAGCCTTTTGTGGCTCCAGATCTGCACGTCGTGGTGCCAGACGGCGTGGCGTTCCCTCTATCGGGCCTATTGCCGGACGATCTCGCGGAGAGCGCTAGCCGTGCCACCTATCTCCGCGACGAGGCTCTCCCGCCAGCCGCCCTGCGGGATGCGCTGGTACGGCACCTCGGGCTGGGAACGGACTTCGCTGAGTATCAAGGTGCCGGGGTCGGGCGGCTGACCGCATTCTTGACGCGCCACCGCCTCACCGCGAGGGCAGACCTGTTGACTCCGCGGCGGGGGTTCGGCCGCTGGAAACTATATTCCCGCCGCCCAATCGCAGATCGGCTCTTCTGTTCGCGCCAACCACTGCCGCAGCGACTCTTCACCGGCTATGACTTCGATTGGAACCTGATCGACTACTGGCCGCACTCCTTCGATCCGATATTTCCGCAGAGTTGCATCGCCGCCGCGTTGGGTGGTGAAGCTCAAGGGCGCTTCCTCGAAGAGCACTGGCTGCATTTCGACGTCGCACTGAACCTGCTTAGTGACATCTTACTCCAACCCCGCATTCGGACGGGAGTGACCCCCTGTCTCTACCATCCTTTGAATATGTCCATCCAGTCCAGACAGCATGATTTGCGAATGGCGCATGCAGGCGCAGAGGTGTTCCGAAGGTTGATCGATAGCACAGAGCGGGGCTGGGTGCGTCTGCTGCCGTATTCTTCCGGCCTCGCATTCTTACGTGGGCCAGGCGGGGAGTTCGAATTCTTGGTCCGTGAGCTGCGCGATGATCCTCCACCCGCGGAGATTAGAATCAAGCACGCCCATCCCTGCGATCTGCCGCAGTCCGTCAAAGATGATCAGACCTTCAGGCGCTGGCTCTACTTTCTGCCTGCCTTTTGGCATGAAATGGAAACCCACCTGGCTGAGCACGCCCATTACCGACGGGGCGGCAATGGTCTCAACTACCCCTCTTTCCCTGGCGTTCTTAGACTGCACCTGGAGCAAACAGCGCGATACCTAAAGCCAATCCCACGATGGAGCGATGAACCACTCGCGAGCTTCGTGAGGCAGCGGCTCCACAATGGCCGTGAGCTATATGTTTCACAACTGGTCACAATTGGTGAGTTCCAACAGTTTCTGTCAGCAAGTGGGTACGCCAAGCGCCGGTATGAACGGCACTTTGAGACGGACCTCAGCGCTGGCAATTCTGACGTCGTAGACCAGCCAGTCACCGCCAATTGGTTCGATGCGATGGCCTATGCAGCTTGGTTGGAACGAGAAACCGGTCGACCGATGCGCCTCCTTCGAATCGAGGAGTTCCAGGACTTGGCTCCCAAGCCGCCGTCCGAGCTACATGGTTGGCAAGAAGGGACAAACCGGGGAGACCCGCTATTTTTCGCTGAGCCCATCGATTGGTGCATGTCCCGCGGGCTTCGGTTTGTGTTGGCGTCCAACATCGGTGAATGGCTCTATGAACACGTCAGTGATCAGGCGGCTGCTGTGTGTGTACGCAACGGGCTAAGCCTCCACGGTTACTGCCCAATCCATCGCGACTTCTCTATGATGGAGACCTGGGGTAGATATAAATGCACTAAGATCCTGTTTCGCCTCTGCTACCTGGCTGCACCGGAAGTAGGGAGTGTCCCAGAGGGGAATCAATGACACATCGCGAACCACCGCACGTCACGATCCTCCACCTTTCGGACATGCAATTTGGCAGGAATCATCGCTTCCGGGCAATGGACGAGCAGGCGATGCAAGATCCGGATGCCATCCTGGAAACACTGCTCACGCGGCTTGTCGATGATCTGAATGTCCTAAAGCGCTCGCACAGTATATCCATCGATGTGGTCCTGATGAGCGGTGACCTCACAGAGTGGGGTCTGCCTACGGAGTTTGGACAGGTACGGCGGTTCATCGCTGAGCTGGCGCACAAGCTAGAGCTGCCGTATTCACGTTTTGTAATTTTGCCGGGCAATCACGACGTGAATCGAAAGTTATGCCAGTCCTATTTCAATGAATGTGAGGGGCGAGAACTCACTCCGAAGCCACCCTACTTTCGCAAGTGGGAGCCGTTCGTCAGCTTGTTCCGGGAAGTGTACGCTTCGCAGCCGAATATTCAGTTTACGGAAGAGGAACCCTGGTCCTTGTTCGCTTTTCCTGAGTATCGGCTGGTTATTGCCGCCCTCAATTCCACAATGGCTGAGAGCCACCGAGAAGAAGATCACTACGGACATGTCGGCGAGCGTCAGCTCCGATGGTTTGCAGAGAGACTTGGCGAATACCGCGCCCAAGGCTATCTCGTGCTGGGGGCCGTTCACCACAACGCTGTTCGGGCTGCGGTCGCTGACGATGAGAACCTGCACGACGCTCCCGAGCTAGCTCGTTGGCTGGGGCCGCAGGTCCATCTGTTGCTCCATGGGCATACCCATGAGGGCCAGCTCAGTCACCTGCCAAACGGTATGCCCGTTCTATCGACTGGCAGTGCGGCAGTAGTGGAGCAAGCGCGCCCCGAGGAGACTCCGAACCAGTATCAGATTCTGACGTTGTCATCGGGACGGTTATGGTGGGCTCGCCGTCAGTACCATGCGCGGGGTCGGCGGTGGATCGGTGATACCGCAGGATCATCGGATGGGAACAGCTGGCACCATGAGATTCCGTTGCGGACATGGGAGCATCAAGCTACCCCGCCTTCCACCTCGGAGCAATCGGCAGCGGAGCATGATGCGATCCGTCAGTACCGTCACCATGTACGATTGACTGAAGGCAACTGCCCTGTGGGCGAGCATGCGCTGCGAGGCGGTCTACTTCCAGACCCTTTGCCGTTGAGCGAACTTTTCATCCCCCAGACAATCCTGCGCCGGCTGTCCGCAGAGGAAAGGGAGAGTCGTCGTGAAAGCGCGCGTAATCGGCTTCGAACTGCCGACAATTGGGATCGCCTGGATCATGAGCAGCTACTTAGCTCATCGCACGAATCCTATGACTCGTCCGCGCTTCTCGGACAATTTCCTTTCCAGTGGGGACTACTGCTCGGAGGTCCTGGATCAGGAAAAACAGCGTTCACTCGCTGGCTATGCACGCGGCTGGCCACTGAGCAGGTTGGCGTCGAAAAATTTATTCCGGTCCGCATTGAGCTGCGATCGTTCGATACCCGCTACCGTGGGGCAATAGCGTCAGGTCGCCGCTATGGATTCCTAGAGTATCTCGATGACCATAATCAAGAGCTAGGTCTGGCGCTGCATGGAAATGTGCTCCGCACACTCGTAACCAGTAAGCGTGTGTTCTGGTTGTTCGATGGGCTTGATGAGGTACTCGAACCAAGCCAACGACAGCTATATGTTGGGCTTCTCATTGGTCACATTACCAATCTGGGAGGTCGGGGCATCATCACCAGTCGCCCCCATGGAGCCGACCATGATGCCATGATGCTTCAGAAAGCCGGGGTAACTCTTTTTGATATCGCAGACTTTGATGAGGGACAGATCGAGCGGTACGTATCCCAGTGGAGCACGCTAGTCTGTCGCCAATCGCCGGCTGAGAGAGAACGTCTGCGACAGCGGATCATGGCCTCTCTGCAGAACGCCCCAGCGCTGCGGGAGCTGTGCGGCTCACCCCTCTTGTTGACGTTGGCCGTGCTGCTGGGTGACTCTAGCCTGCCCCGATATCGTCATGAGCTGTACCAGCGTGCGATTGATCTTTTGGCCGGACAGTGGGAGGCGGGCAAACGCCTGCATCCGCAGAGCGAAACTTCCCCTTACAACACGTTGACGCTACCAGAGCGTCTAGGGTTTCTTCGGTCACTTGCCCACCACATGGGAGAGAAGGTGGATATTCGGGAAACTGACCTTCGCTCTTTCTTGCAGACTTATCTTCAGGCCGAAGCTGGGCGAGACGGCGATACTGCCCGTCTTACGGCCGATCAGCTCCTCCGCGGACTTGAGGAACGAAATAGCGTCCTCGGTTATGTAGGCGGGAGATCTTATCGGTATCAGCACCGCATGTTCCAAGACTTTCTACGTGCGGATTTTGTACGGGAGCAGCTTGAGCGTCAACGACTGCGCCAAGAACACATAAGCAACCTTTTTCAGGATCAGCCGGAGGGCGCTGGGCTGGGTGAGATACATCCCCTTCTGGCTGGTGTCCTGGGCCGCAGTTATCCCGAGCTAGTCGCGAACGCACTCGGAAGCCGAGCGGCACCGACCTACCCAGTGGGCGGTCCTTGGGACCTCTCCTTGGCTAATTGCCTGCTTTCCTGTCTTGCTGAAGTTCCGGTATCAAGTGATGGTCGCCTCCAGCCATTTCTAGACTGCCTGCAAGAATGGCTGATGCATGTCGTAGGGAGCGCTTGGCAGGTCCCTCCGGCTTACGGGTACTTTCACTACTACCTGTTGAGAACTGAGGAACTGTCCGGCCTCGATAGCAATGGAGGGGGCCTGCTGTCGTTTCTGCGACAGTTTGGACCGCGTTGGCCAAGACCCGCGGCCTGGGAACGCTGGGCTCTCGTCCAGCCCACTGACCATTACCCAATGACACTGTCCTGGCGCTGTGCATTAGCGGCCTTACCGCGCGAGGCTCGCATCAGACTTGCTCGGGAGCTGCTGGCCAAGGCCGACTCGGAATTCTTTCGCGAGGAGATCTTCCTGGAGACTCTGCACGGTGGAGAGGTTCGGCGCGCTGAATTAACTGGCCCATGGCCCCCAGTGTTGACGGAGAATCGGCCCATCCGCCTGGATAGCAGTGGGCGCAGTCGCGCATACCGTCCTTGGGATCGCGGAGAGTTTGACACCTTGTCAGAGACTCGCCATGTGATTCTGCTGAACGAGGAGCGTCCCGCGAATAAGACGGATGAGGACTTGGAATCCACTTCCCGGTCGTCCACGACCTACTCGGGGCCAAGACTATCGGAGCATCTAGCCACGGCACTTGGCAGAGGAGAGCTGAAGCCAGCCATGGCTGCGGTCGGGGGAATTTTCGCGTTTTCTCTTAGGAAGCCCGGCGCTAATGCGCGCACCCAGCTCAGGCTGGTCGCTCAAAAAGGTGGCCATTCCGTCGTGCGCCTCCTCGCGGCAGAGCTGCTTGGGGAGGAGGCCCTGGATGAACTGCTCGCCATGGCGAGGCGGGTTCGCGATCCGGCGGTGCGCGCCCGCGCTGCGATCGCTTCGCGCAACATTGAGCTGCGCCAAAGAATGCGCCTGTGCAGCTTAGTTCCTCCATCATGAAAATCCGATGACGTATCGGTAGGTAATCTGTTCAGCATGGGTGGATGCCAGCAGCCCAGCCCCCCAGGGATAATCGGTACGCAATCCATACGCACCCCCGCTAACTGTCTGTAACTCCGACGAAAATCGCCCGCGTTTCCTCAAGCCCGATAATGTGATGCTGGTCTCCGACTCGGCGGTGCCGGGCGGGGTGCGGGCCAAGCTGCTCGACTTCGGCATCGCCAAGCTGCGCGGGGAGCGCGACTCTCCCAGCTCGCAGACGCAGACCAAGACCGGGGCCCTCATGGGTACTCCGGTGTACATGTCCCCCGAGCAGTGCCGCGGCGCCGGCGGAGTCGCCGAGCGCACGGATGTGTACTCGCTGGGGATCATGATGTACCAGATGCTCTCGGGAGCGCCGCCGTTTCAGGCCGCGGGAACCGGCGAGCTGATGTCGCTGCACATGTACTCCGAGCCGCCGCCGCTCAAGTCGCGGGCGCCGCAGATCTCCGACGAGATGGCGGTGCTGGTCGCGGCGATGCTGATCAAAGACGACGCGATGCGGCCGACCATGGAAGAGGTCGAGGCCGAGCTGGTGCGGCTGTCCGGGGTCCCGATCGGCAACGCGGTCACCGGCGGTCACGCGGTGCAGAAATCGACCCCGGGCGGCCTCGCGCCGGTCCAGATCGTGATCGGCGACAACCCGGTCGATCCGTTCCTGTCCACCATGGGCGGGCCGCCCTCGACCCTGCCGCCGCCGCTGAGCACCGGCGCCAATCCGCTGTTGCGGTCGGCGACCGGCAAGCACCCGGCGCTCAGCTCCAGCCAGACTCCGGTGATCAACCTCAGCCAGACTCCGTTCCGGCGGACCGGCACCCATACGCCGGTGGTCGTCGGTGCGACCACGGGGCCGCAGAGTCTGCCGGCCGGGCGCCTGGTGTGGCGGCTGCTCGCCAGCGGCGGGGTCGTCGTCGCGCTGACCATGGGCATCCTGCTCGTCTTGACCCAGCGCAGCGGTGCCCGCGCCGAGCAGCTGCTGGAGCAGGCGCGCCTCGACCTGCGCGAGCACCGCTGGGCGATGGCGGAGAGCCGCGCCACCGAGGTGCTGGCCATCGAGTCGCTCGCGCCCAGCCAGCGCGAGGGCGCGCTCGAGATAAAAGCGCGCTCCGAGCGCGAGCACCGCGCCCAGACCGTTTACGAAGCGATGCGCACCGCCGAGCAGTCCGGCCGCGGCGAGGAGACCCTGCGCCTTTACCAGCAGCTGCCGAGCGACTCGACGCTGGCGGCGGGGGCGCAGGAGATCTTCGCCCGCGCCGCGCCGCGCGTCCTCAGCGCTGCCACGGCCCACATCGAGTCGGCGCAGCGCGAGGGCCGCTGCGAGGAGTTCCGCCGCGCCACCGAGCAGCTCGCCCTGCTCCTGCCCGCCCAGCCGGAGGTCCAGCAGCTGGCGGCGCGGCCCTGCCAGGCGCAGGTGAGCTCGGAGAAGGCGCTGCAGACCCAGACCGACGCGCGCGCCCTTTTGACTCGCTGGGCCGAGGCCTACAGCCAGGGCCGCCCGGAGGCCTTGCCGGCGCTGTACGCCGACCGCGTCCTCGGCGTGCGCCGCGACGGCGAGCGGACGAGCTTCGCCGACCGGCTGCAGTGGCTCGGCGAGCAGACCAGCCGCCTGCGCCAGTCGCCGGGCGCGTTCTCGGTGTCGGGGGTCCGCATCGCCGCCACCGCCGGCGCCGCGCGCGTCCTGTTCAGCTACATCTGGGAGTCGGGCAGCCCCGAGCAGGAGCGCGAGAGTGGCCGCGCCGAGCTGTTCCTCCTGCGCGAGCCGGGGGGGCTGCGCATCGCCCGCGAGGAGCGCCGCCCCGACCGCCCGCTGGTCCAGGCCCGCCCGACGCCGCCTACCCGCAACCCGGATCAGTTCGCGTTCGTCGAGGGGATGGACCTGCTGCTGCCGACCCAGGTCGAGCCGCGCTGGACCCAGGGGGCGCTGGTCGTCGAGCCCGGCGGCGAGCTCCTGCGGGTGAGCCGCAGCGTCGAGCCGGCGCAGCTCCCGGCCGAGATCGTCCGCTGGCAGGGGCGGCGGGTGCAGCTGTACGACCTGAGCGGCAAGCGCTGCGAGGCGCGGGTGGTCGGCTTCAAGGTCGTCGGGCGGCTGCGCCCGCACCTGGAGCTGCGGCGGCACTGGCAGAACGCCGACCCGCAGACCGTCGCCCGCGAGGCCTGGGAGCTCACCGCCGGCGACCACATCCTGGTCGCCGGGCTGGAGGGCGAGCGCGCCGCCTGCCAGGGGGCAAGCTGGGCGCGGGCGGTCGAGCTCACCGACCCCAAGCTCGAGGCGATGCACGACGCCGACCCGCAGCTGCGCGAGGCCGCGCTCGGCGAGCTGCGCCGGCTGCCCGGCTACGCCGACATCCAGGCGGCGCTGACTCCCGAGCCGGCGCCGCCGGTGCGCGGGCGTCTCCGCGGCAAGGCGGCCAAGGCGGCGAGCGCGCGCAGCGAGAACTGGGACCAGGGCAAGGACGCGATCGTGGAGGTCTCCATGCTCACCGTGCACGGCATCCAGCTCGTCTCGGTGTCGGCGCGGGCCGGCCTTGGCTGCAGCGGGCTGTCGCATCAGCTGTGGGCGCTGTGGCAGTTGCAGGGCGATCCGAGCCGCCCCGACTGGCGACTGCTCTCGGCGCCGCGCGGTGGCCAGGGCGGCACGCCGCGGGCGGTGCTCGATCTGGACGGCGATGGCATCCCCGAGCTCCTGTTCGTGCCGAGCGGTATGGGCGAGCTCCTGGGGATCGTCCGCGCCCGCATCCCGCTCGGCGCCAGCACGGGCACCGCCGGTATCTGCGAGGGCAGCACCTTCGATGACTTCGAGGTGAACCGCCTCCTCGTGCTCGACAGCTCGTGCTAGCTGTGGTCTCATCGAAGCACCGAAAGGAGATTCCATCATGTCGGACATACTGAAAAAAGGTGCCAAGGGTGATACCGTGCGCGACGTCCAGCAGCGCCTGCGCAACCTCGGCTTCGCGCTGGAGCCCGACGGTCACTTCGGAGACATTACCCACAACGCCGTCATCGCCATGCAGGCCATCTTCGGCTACGACATCGACGGCATGGTCGGCCCCGCGACCCTCAAGCTGATCCACAAGCAGAGCGAGCTTGGGTGGAACCTCGAGCGCGCCCGCAACAACGGCTACCCGCAGAACCCGACCCAGGCGCAGGCCTAGCGCCCGCCTCCTTCGCTCAGCCTAAAGCGCCGCCTGCGTGGACAGCCCCTCCCCCCGGGCCGACGGGCGGCTCCGCTTCCCTTCATCTCCGACCGCCTCGAAATAGACGCCGCGCAGCCAGCGGGCGCCCTGGAACGCGGTGCGCGCGTGCAGCATCCGGTGGTTGTCGTAGAGCAGGAAGTCGCCCGCATCGAGCCGCAGCCGGTACTGGTGCGCCGGGCTGCGGACGATGGCGGCGAAACGGCGGTAGGCACGGTACCAGCCGTCCATCTGCGAAAACGGCAGCCGCTGCGGCGCCATCGTGAAGTAGGAGTAGCGAATCATGAACTCGCCGTCTTCGCGCAGGCTCAGGATCGGCGCGACGACCAGGCTCTCGAACGCGCGCTGCCGGCGGTGGAAGTGGACGTTGGTGCTGCGCAGGGTGCGGAGCGCCTCGGCGTCGAGCGCGCCCAGGTAGCGCGCCGCGGCCAGCCCATCGACCACGTAGTTGTCACCGCCGACCGACGCCGGGCGCAGGCAGTGAAGCAGCTGATAGCGCGGCGGCTGCTCGAGGAACGGCTGGTCGGTGTGGGCCTCGATGGCGGCGTCGGTGTAGCCGAGCTGGTCGGTGTTCTGGTTGGTGGTGTTGTCGGTGCGCAGGTCCTCGATGCGGCCAAAGTGGGTGCCGACCACGGCCAGCCCGGCCGCCCGGAAGGCGGTGATCAGCGCCTCGGTGTCCGCCGGCTCGACCGCATCGGTGCCGGGCCGCCGATAGCCGCGCACCACCACCGCCCCCGCGGCCTGCAGGGTGGACAGCGCCGCCGCCGTCAGGCTCGCGTCGCTGGTGTAGCGCTCCGCGTGCAGCGTGATCGCCGAGGTCTCGGCCGGCGGCGGCACCGGCGCCTCTTGATTGAGCGCGTAGGCGTGCTGGCGCAGCCACGCCAGGGAGTAGCGACTGGTGCGCTGCCCCGGCTCGTCCCAGCGCACGACGAGCTCGTCGTCCGCCGAGAGCTCGGCCGCGAGCGGCGCGATGGTCGGCGCGATCTCGCTTACATCGACCACCCGCTCGCCGGTCTGCGGGTGCCGGTCGAGCTCGCACTGGCTGCGCAGCCACTGGTAGTGGAAGTCGCCGGTGAGCGGCGGCGTCGCGGCCAGCTGGACGCGCAGCCAGCGGTCGAACAGCAGCACTTTGGGGGCCGGCACCGCGGTACTAGCGGACATCGTTCACTCCTGACGGCCGACGGGCGGCCTCACTCGCCAACGGCTAACTATATAGCAACTTCTATCTGCTATAGTAACCGGCTGTTTGTCAAGGTGTCCGAGCTCGGCGGCCGCGGCGGGCGGCCTACGCCGCGGTCTGGATCAGCTCGATCTTGTAGCCGCTCGGATCCTCGACGAACGCGATGACCGTGGTGCCGTGCTTCATCGGACCCGGCTCGCGCACGATCTTGCCGCCGGCCGCGCGGATGGCGTCGCAGGTGGCGTAGATGTCGGGCGTGCCGAGGGCGACGTGGCCGAAGGCGCTTCCGAGCTCGTACTTGTCGGTGTCCCAGTTGTGGGTGAGCTCGAGGACGGCGGTGGCCGACTCGTCGCCGTAGCCGACGAACGCCAGGGTGAAGCGGCCCGACTCGTAGTCATGGCGGCGCAGGAGCTTCATGCCGAGGACCTGGGTGTAGAAGCGCAGCGACTCATCCAGGTTGTTCACCCGGAGCATTGTGTGGAGGATCCGCATGCCCCCAGCATACATGAACCCCTCTGCGCCGCGCGGGGCTTGCCAGAAGAGGCGCCGGCGCGCAGCGGGCTTGTCTCCGCGGGCCGCTTGGCGCATGAATCGCACATGAGCTCGACCATCCAGGCCCTGTTCGGCGTCCGCCGCGCCCTCATCGGCATGCTGCACGTACCGGCGCTGCCCGGGACCCCCGGCGCGCAGCAGTCCATCGAGCAGCTCATCGCGGCGGCGGTCGGCGAGGCGCACGTCTACAAAGCGGCGGGCTTCGACGGCCTCCTGCTCGAGAACATGCACGACCGGCCCTACCTCAAGGGGGCGGTCGGGCCCGAGATCGTCGCCGCCTTGGCGGTGGTCGGGCGCGAGGTGCGGCGCGCCGTCGCGCTGCCGCTGGGGGTGCAGGTCCTGGCCGGCGCCAATCACGCGGCGCTGGCGGTGGCGCTGGGCTGCGGCGCCAGCTTCGTGCGCGTCGAGGGCTTCGTCTTCGCCCACGTCGCCGACGAGGGGCTCATCGAGGCGGCGGCCGGCGAGCTCCTGCGCTACCGCCGCCACATCGGCGCCGGCGCGGTGCGGATCTTTGCCGACATCAAGAAGAAGCACGCCGCCCACGCGCTCACCGCCGATGTGCCGCTGGTCGACACCGCGCAGGCGGCGGAGTTCTTCCTCGCCGACGGGGTCATCATCACCGGCACCGCGACCGGGGTGGCGGCGGAGCCGGACGAGGTGGCGAGCGTGCGGCGCGGCGTCTCGCTGCCCGTGCTCGTCGGCTCGGGGGTGACGCCGGACAACCTCGGGCGCTACGCGGCGGCCGACGGGCTGATCGTCGGCTCGTGGGTCAAGCAGGGGGGCCTGTGGTCGGCGCCGCTGGAGCCGGCGCGCGCGGTGGCGGTGGCGCGCGCGTTCGCCGAGCAGCGCGGTGCGGCGTGACCCCGGAGCTGCTCATCGCCGGCAACCTGCTCGTCGATGATCTGGTGCTGGAGAGCGGCCTGACCCGGCTCGGCGAGCCGGGCGGCGCGGTGCTGTATGCGGCCCTGGCGGCCAGCCTGTGGAGCTCGCGGGTCGGCTGCCTCAGCGTGTGCGGAGACGACTATCCGCCGCTCGCGCTGCTGGCGCTGGCCGGACGCGGCGTCGACCTCGCGGGGGTGAGCTCGCTCGCCGGCCCCGGCGTCCGCACCTGGCTGCTTTATGAAGCGGCGGCGCGGCGCATGGTGCCGCGCCTGGGCTGCCCGAGCCACGCCGCGGTCTCGCCGCGCCCCGAGCAGCTGCCGGCGCCGTACTGGCAGGCGCGCGCCTGTCATCTGGCACCGATGCCGCTGGCCAGCCAGCTGGAGCTCGCGCGGGCGCTCGGCAACAGCGCCGGCCTGCTCAGCCTCGATCCGCACCTGCAGATCAGCGAGGACACGCTGGACGCCTGGCGGCCGGTGCTGGCGCTGGTAGACGTCATCTTCCCGGCCGCGGAGGAGCTGCAGCTCGCCGGTCTGGAGACGGAGCCGCGCGCCGCGCTGCGTCGGCTGGCGGGCGGCCGGCTGCGCTACGTCGTGCTCAAGCGGGGCGAGCGCGGCGGCCTCCTTTACGACCTGGCCACCGACCACCTGCACACCTGGCCGGCGCGCGCCGGCGCCGTGGTCGACTCGACCGGGGCCGGCGACGCCTTCGCCGCCGGCTTCATCACCGCCCTTTTGG
>DAOMZC010000025.1:0-20504 GCA_035437965.1 Pseudomonadota bacterium | reverse complement strand
CCCCGACTCCACCTGGGCCGCCGGCGGCCGGCCCGGGCCCAGAGAGTCCGGCGGGAGCCGAGCTCTTGTCGATCACCGGCGAAGTGCCCTCCGCGAGCCGGCCTGCAGTTCCCGGACCGCTCGCGCCGCCGCCAACCCCGGATGCGCCGGGCGAAGCCCCCAAGGAAGCACCTGCCGCCGGCAGCCCGTGACCGCACCTGGAGCCCTCCCATGCAGCGCCGAATCCTGTCTCCACCCTCGCCAGAAGCTTCAACCCGAGCCCCGCGGCGGCGGCACTTCTGGCCGGCGCTGGCGGTCGCGCTCCTTGGCAGCTCGTGCAGCCTGCTGGCCCGCACCGAGGTCGCCGGCGGGCTCGGAAGCTCGTGCACGAGCGACGCCGACTGTCAGGCTGCCAGGTGCGCCCTCCCGACGAGCGGCACCGCGATCACCGCGGGCATCTGCGCCACCTCGTGCACGAGCGACAGCGACTGCCCGACCGGCACGGTGTGCGCCAAGGCGCTGTGCCAGGTGCCGCTCACCGTCGGCGTGGCTCTGACCGGCAACGTCACCGAGATCGAAGGCTGGACGTTCGCCCACGTCCAGGGTCTTGATAAGGCCGCCGCCGACCTTGGCTATGTCAAGCTCGACAAGCGCTTCGGCCTCATTCCCGGCAACGTCCTGTCCGACATCACCGCCATCGCCCAGAAGAACCAGGTCGTGCTCGGCAACACCGTGGACTACATCCCCGACTTCCAGAGCGCCGCGCAGGCGTCGGCGCGCAACAACTTCCTGTGCGCCGACGACGGCGTGTACATGCGCGGGACGGCGAACTTCACCACCTACTGGATCCACCGCGCCCAGGCCTGGTACGTCGCCGGCAAGGTCGCCGCGACCGTGGCCAAGGCGCGCCTGGGAGTCATCAGCGCCTTTATAAACCCCGAGACCGTCTTCGACGTCAACGCCTTCACGCTCGGCGCCCGCAGCGTCAAGCCGAGCATCGTCGTCGAGGTCCGCCACCTCGGCTTCTGGTACGACATCAACGACACCCCGATCTACAACTACACCCACAAGGGCGGCCTGACCAAGACGTACTACCGCGAGGAGTACCTGGCGGCCTTGATGCTCGACTCCGGCTGCGAGGTGATCGCGCACCTGGGCAACACCCAGCGCTCGGTGCGCCTCATCGAGAACCTGCGCGCCGCCGGCCTCGCCCGCAGTGATCAGTACTCCTTCGCCAATGACAACCAGACCGGCTACCTCGACGGCGTGGGGCAGCCGATCCGGTCGTGCGTGGGCGCAATCTACGAAAACTGGCAGCCCCTTTACCGCGATCTGTTCGAGTCGATCCACCGTGGGGTCTTCGATCCCTACAAGTCCCTCGACTACGACCTCAATGACACCGATTCTTCACCGACCGGAGTATCAATAAACCCCGGCGGCCCCGGCGACAGCGTCTCGGCGCGCAAGATCACCCAGGATCTGGCGCGCGCGGTAAACCCGCCCGCCCGCCAGCGCGTCCTACAAGGTCCGTACCTGACTAACGGACAGCGCGACCGCAACCTGGACGGCATCCCCGATCCCGACCAGAGCGTGGCCGCCGGCGAGGTAATCTCGGTGGCCGAGGCCAGCAAGATGTGCTGGTACGTCCAAGGGGTGGTTGAAAAGTCCGTGCTTAACGATCCGCAGTCTGCCGATCAGCCCGCCCTGGTGCCCGGCGGACTCGTCCCCGGCGCTACCTCGGGCGGCTCCCGCGTTGCCTATCCAGCAAGCGACAAGCTCGTCCTCCCCGCCGGGCTGAGCGGCGAGTGCCTAAAGAACACCTTTTGAACCCCTTCTGATAATGGGAAGACTCCCTCGCATTAGCTTCCTATGAGCTCGTTCAGCTCAGCTTCCAAGTCCATCGGAACTCGCGCCGCTTCACTCGGCGCCGCCTCACTTAACGCGCGCTGAATAAAGCTGCGATACCTGCTTTTGCTAGGCGCCGTAGCAGTGTTACACTGCTGTGTTTTTTACTCTGGAGGGGCCTGATGCTGGAGATGCTCGACAAGATATACTTCGGCAGCTCACTGACTCGCTGGCTGATCGCACTCGCGATCATGGTGGGCGTGGCCACCATCGGAAGGGTCGCCGTAGTGGTGCTGCGGCTGTCCGCCCGGCGAATCGGCTCCCGCCTGGCCATCGAGGTAGTCGAGCACACCGGGGAGCCGCTGGCGACCATCTCGACGCTGTTTGGCATCCGCCTGGCGATGGAGTCTCTGGTCCTACCGGCGCGCGTGGCAGAGCTGTCGGCTACGGGCCTCAAGCTCATGCTGAGCGTCGCGGTTACCTGGCTGCGTCCGCGTCTACGACGCGATCCATGATGGCATCTTCGTCCCTTACAGCCGGCGCGGCGAGGCGCGCATCGAGCTGCACTTCTTCGTCGTGGTGCGCAACATCATGCGCCTTCTTTTGTGGCTGGTGGGCATCGCCACCGCGCTGAGCGGCGTCGGCATCGAGGTCTCGGCGGTGCTCGCCGGCCTGGGAATCGGCGGCATGGCGATTGCGCTCGCCTCCCAGGACACCGTAGCCAATGTCTTTGGCGGTGTGCTGGTGCTGCTGCAGCGGCCCTTCAAAGCCGGGGAGCGCATCGAAGTCGCCGGCATCAACGGCTGGGTCCAGGCCATCGGGCTGCGCAACACCGCAGTCAGGAACTGGTACGGCCGCACAGTCCTTATTCCCAACAAGAAGTTTACCGACAGCGTCCTGACCAACATCGACAGCCAGAGCGCCTATGTCGAAGAGCTGCGGCTGCGCTTCGATCCCCGGACCCCGGCCGAGTCGGTCGAGCGCGGCCTGCAGATCATCAGGCAGATTGCCGTGGAGTGCGAGCTCCTGGAAAAGCCGAGCTGGGTCGCGCTTGATAAGATCGACAGGGGCTATATCGAGGTGGAGTTCTGGTACTCGATTACCAAGTGGAGTCCGAAAGAGCAGGACCGCTTCGCCGATGAATACCAGAAGGTGTGCCAGGCCAAGACGAGCGTGAACCTGGAGCTGTTGCGCCGCTTTGAGGCCGCCGGAATCCGTCTGGCGCTGCCCTCCGAAGCACGGCTGGGGCTGACCCCCGAGCAGGCGCGCCCGAAGACCGCGGCCTAAAGCGTTGCGTCCGCGCTCTGCAGGAGCTCGGCTACCCGGGACGGCGCGACCGCATACACGTCGGCGAGCAGCGCGATAAGCTCCGCCGGCGAGCAGGTCGCGCGCAGGGCGGCGGCGCGGCGGCGCGGCTCGTGCGGGTGGTACTTGAAGACCCACTCACCGAGCTGGCGGCGGATCTCCGCCTCGCAGACCCCTTCCAGCGTCTCGACCCCGCCGCGCTGCAGGATGCGCGCGCCCTCGCCATCGACGCGCGGGTTGGGGTCGCGCATGCCGAAGATGAGGCGGCCCACCCGGTGCTCGATGAGCACCCGCGAGCACGCCGGCGTGCGCCCGTGAAACGAGCACGGCTCGAGCGTCGAGTACATGGTCGTCCCCGCCACCGCCAGCCCGCGCGCCTTGGCCGCCGCCAGCGCCGCAATCTCGGCGTGATTCTCGCCCGGTCCCTGGGTGTGCCCGCAGGCGAGCACCTCGCCATCGAGACCGACAAGGACGCACCCGACCCAGGGGTTGTCGCCGGTGCGCCCGCGAGCGAGCTCGCCCTGGGCGATGGCCAGCCGCATGAGCCCCTCATGCCCCTGGGGTCCTTGGGGTCCCTCGTGTCCTTTGGATTCTGCGGGACCCGCGTACTTAAGTTCCATGGTCCCCCCACGGTACCTGAACCGGCCCCGCAGGCCCAGAGTCTGGCAAGGCCCTGCAAAGGGCCGCGCGCGCCCTCGACCCGGGGCGTAAATCCGTGTAAGATCGCCCGGCGCCCCAGCTCGGAGACCACCGTCGCGGGCGAGCCGATAACCCCTAGCAAGGATGTAGTAGCGATGCTCCAGCAGCTGCCTGAAGGCGTCCGCCTCGACAAGGGACTGGGTGGCCAGGACTGCCTCTTTATCGACACGCCGCTCTGCCAGGCCCAGATCTACCTGCTCGGCGCCTGCGTCACCGACTTCCAGCCGCGCGGCGGCGAGCCGGTGCTGTGGGTCTCGCCCAAGAGCGCCTACCAGCCCGGCAAGGCGATCCGTGGCGGCATCCCCATCTGCTGGCCGTGGTTTGGTCCCAAGGCCGACGACGCCAAGGCGCCGCAGCACGGCTTTGTCCGCACCCGCCTCTTCACCCTGGACAAGGTGACCGCCGGTGCCGACGGCGCCGTGACCGCGCAGCTGTCGTTCCGGCCGAGCGACGAGACGCGCGCCCTGTGGCCGCACGACTTCGAGCTTATCTACACGGTCACCGCCGGCAAGACGCTGCACGTCGAGCTGACCACGGTGAACACCGGCGCCCAGCCGCTTACCATCAATGAGGCGCTGCACACCTACCTGCGCGTCGGCGAGGTCGAGCAGGCCGCGGTCGCCGGGCTCTCCGGTACGAGCTACATCGACAAGGTCGACGGCGGCAAGCGCAAGGCGGAGGCGAGCCACGGCGTGCTCTTATCGGGAGAGACCGACCGCGTCTACCTGGACACCCACGGCGAGTGCGTGGTCACCGATCCGCTGCTCAAGCGGCGCCTGCGCATCGGCAAGTCGGGCTCGGCGTGTACGGTGGTGTGGAACCCGTGGGCCGACAAGGTCAAGGGGATGGGCGACATGGGCGAGGGCGCCCACAAGACCATGCTCTGCGTCGAGAGCGCCAACGCCGCCGAGCACGCGGTGACGATCCCGCCCGGCGGGCGGCACACCATCTCGACCACCCTCGCCGTCGAGTCGCTCTGAGCCTGCCCGAGCCTGTCTGAGCCTCTGGGCGCCGATTCGGAGCCGCCGCCCGGAGGATCTCCGGGCGTCAGCTTTGATCGAGCTTTTCGATGCTGATGAAGTCGGGCGCCAGCAGCTGCAGCGCGTTGAGGCTGCGCACCTGCCAGTGGTACTTGGGGTTGGACAGGATGCGCAGCTTGTACGATGCCTCGCGGCTGAGCAGCAGCCGGGCCCAGGTGCACAGCCCCTTGAAGCAGCCGGAGCTCAGAAACTCCAGCCGCTCCATGTTCACCGACACCAGGCTCGCGTTCATAAGGCGCGCCTCTTCGTGGATCTTGTGAATCAGGGTGCCGAGCTCGCTCTGGACCCGCAGGTCGGCGCAGCCCGACAGCGCGACCATGAGCTGGCGCGGCTGCGGGCGGGTGGTCTCGACCGCAAAGGTATCGCGGTCAAACGTCAGCTCCTTGATGTTCATTGCTCCTCTCCCATCGTTGCCTGCGCGCTGACCGAGAGCTGATCGCCGCGGAACTCACAGCTCAGCTCCATCTCCCCTTCAGCGCGGATGCGGGCCAGCCCCAGCCCCGAGCCAGATTCGCGCTCCATGCTGCACTTGATCATCTTTTGATAGTTGGCGACCGGATCCGACGCCTCGTTGAGCTGCCGCAACAGCTCGCGCAGCGGCGCCACCAGCGCCTCGCTGGACGCGTTCTCCACCGTCACATGGATGCGCCGCTCCGTGTCCGCCCACAGCTTCAGCGTCACCAGCCGGCGGGGATCGGCCGAGTACTTCACCGCGTTTTCGAGCAGCTCGTGAGTCGCCAGCGCCAGCCGCGAGGCCAGGTCGCCGTCGTGGACCACCGAGTCGGTCAGCTCGGCGACGAAGCGGCGCACGGCGGTCAGGTGGTGCACGCGCATCGACACCTCCAGGCGGAAAAGGAGGGCGGCCTCGGCCTCCGGCTCGGCTTCAGCTTCCATGGTCCCCCTCGTAGCGCAGCACCAGCAGGGTCACGTCGTCGGCCAGCTTGGGCGACCAGCTCCTGACGAGCGCCATCAGGTGGGCGTGCAGCTCGCTCGCCGGGCGGCCGGCGCACTGCTCGATCGCGAGGCGCAGGCGGCTCATCCCGAGCTGCTCCTTGCGCTCGCTCACGGCTTCGGTCACGCCATCAGAATACAGGATTACCACGTCGCCGACAGCCAGCTGCAGGGTCGTGTCCACGGTCCCGTGGCCGATGTCGGGGATGACGCCGAGCCAGGTGCCGGGGGTGTCGTGGAGCTCGCACTGGCCGCTTTTGGCGCGCAGCACCAAGATCGACTCGTGCGCCCCGGCGAAGACCAGGCGCCCATCGGTGAAGTAGCGGAGCGCCGTGAAGGTGACGTGCTCGTCGGTCGCAAGGCGGTTGCGGACGTTGTCGAAGACCAGCTGGTTGAGCAGCACCACCAGCTCGCGCGGCGGCGCGGTGGGGCGGGCGCGCAGGAGCGCGGCGAACCCGCTCTGCACCATCATCATCACCAGCCCCGCCGGCAGCCCGTGCCCGGCGACGTCGCCGATGCCGAGCCAGCAGCCGTCGGGCAGCGGCAGCACGTCGTAGTAGTCGCCGCCGACCTCGCTCGCCGGCACCATCTGGGCGCACAGCTGCAGCCCCGGCACCGCGAGCTCACGGGGCAGGATCGAGGTCTGGATGCGCTCGGCAATCTCCAGCTCCTTGGCCAGGCGGGTCCGCTCGGCGATCTGGATGCGCGAGGCGGCGAGCTCGCCGGCCATCTGGTTCATTGCCGCGCCGAGCACCTGCACTTCACGCAGGCCGGTGAGCGTCGCGGGGGCGAGCTCACCCGCGGCGATCCGCTGGGTGAAGGCGACCAGCTTGTCCACCGGACGGGTCAGCCGGCGGGCCAGCCACAGCGCCGCCAGGAGCGCCAGGACGAGCGCCGCCGCGGTAATGAGCAGCAGGCTGCGCACCAGCCGGCGGGCCGGCAAGAGCGCGCTGTCGAGCGAGCGGAACACCGCGTAGTGCAGGCTCTTTTCCCCGCTGTAGCCGGGCAGCGGCGCCTGGGTCATGAGGTAGCGGGCGTCGCCGAGCTGCACCTGGTGCGGCCCGGGCTCGCGGGGCAGGGCGGCGAGGGCGGCGGTCATCGCGCTCGCCGCCGCCGCTCCTTGAGCGAGCGCCGGGGCGCCGTCCAAGCGCGAGCTGGCGATCACCTGGTGGTCGAGCTCGATGACCACGCCGGCGCCCAGATATTGCCCGACCGACTCGGCCAGGGCGTCGCTTATCCGGTAGCCGAGCACCACCGCGCCCATGGTGATCGAGCCGTAGGCCAGCCGCCGCCCGTGCACCTGGAATACCTGCGCGCCGTCGACCCACACCCCTTGGGACTCGCCGCGCAGGAGCGCCTCGGCGATCACCGGGTTCGCGGCCAGCACCTGCCCGACATCCTCGGGGTGGGCGGCGTCGGCGAGCACCCGGCCGCTGCGATCGGTCAGAAGCAGCAGGTCGCAGCGCAGGGCCCGCCGCAGATCGGCGACCACGCCGAGCATCGTCGCCGGGGTCACGTCATCGGTGGCGACCACCGCCTTGAGGCGCGGCTCGTCGGCCAAAAGCCGGCTCTCGGCGCGGTGCAGCGACCTGCGGTAGGCCAGGAGGTCCGCGAACACCGCGCGGCCGCGGGCCAGCTCCGCCGCCAGCTCGCGCCGCGCCGTGCGCTCGAGCACGACCGAGATGACCACCCCGGTGGTCGCCAGCGCCGCCGCCAGCACCAGCGAGATCAACAGCGCGATCGCGGTCCGAAACCTCATGGCCCAAGCTCCACGACCGTCGCTTCCCCGGGCCGTCGGGGCGGCAGCGGCAGCGGCAGGACGGCGGCAATCATCGGCTCGTCGGGCGGCGGCACAACCCGGAGCTTCGCGGCGAGCGTCGGCGCAATCGCCTGCCAGGCGACGAACACCCGCAGACGGCCGCCGGTGCCGGCGTGGTCGAGCTCGAAGGTGTCATCGCGGGTCTCGCCGGGGCGGATGCGGGTGTCGGCACGCTGCCGGACCGCGGCGTAGAAGGGGACCTCGTTGTCGGCGGCATCGACGAGGATGCGCCCGTAGGCGTGCTCGAGCTGGGCGAGGACGCGCCCGGTCGCATCGAGCACCTCGACCCCGACGCGCAGCCGGTGGGCGGGCAGGCCGGTGGGCACGGCGTGGCCGGCGCCGCTGTTCTTCAGCGACAAGACGACGCGTAGCCGCCCGCCGACCAGGCTGACGCGGGCGTGCCCGCTCAGCGCCCGGCCGCGCAGCTCGCCGCGCAGCTGGAAGCTGTGGCGGCGCACGCTCGGGCGCGCCGGCGAGCCCACCGCTACCTCGGCGCGCTCGGCAGGCATGTGGCAGTGCTGACACGACAGCCCGACGACCGTCGGCGGCTCGTCCCGCCACTCGCTGTACTCGGGGAACACGGTGAGCGAGCCGCCGCCCGGGAGCTCGCGGCTGAGGTCGTGGCAGGCGGCGCAGAACTCCGCCTCGGCGTGCAGCGGCGAGCAGCCCATGCTGTGAAAGTAGTGCGGCTGGGCGTCGCACAGCGGCCCGTAGCGGACCCGATCCTCCAGGTGCAGGAGGAACCCCGCGCCGCCGGGGCGGCCGACCTGGACGCTGGCGATGGTGTGGCAGACCTCGCAGGTCACCCCCTCGGCGACCACCTTGTCGCCCGGCGCCAGCGCGCGCAGCGGGGCGTGGCAGCGATCGCAGCTCGCCGTTCCGGCGTCGGCGCGCATGGCGCGATACAGCGGCGAGGTGTAGGCCCGCGCGTGCGCCGAGCGCCGCCACTCGCCCTCCATCTTGCCGTGGCACTCGCCGCAGCGCGCCGCCGGGATCAGGGCGACCGCCTCGGCGCCGAGATCGGGGCTTGCCGGCGCGGGCGCGGCGCGGCTCGCCGGGGCGGGCGTCCGCTGGCATCCCGAGACCGCTGCAAGCGCCGCCGCCACGGCTACTTGTAACGCCCGTATGGCGTACCATCCTTTCGCAGGTGGGAAGGCTCCGGCTGCCCCGCCGTCAGCTGGATCGCCACCGCCGGGGCCCCCGCGCTGCCCACCGTGACCTGACCGCGGAACTCGGGCCCGTAGGACTGCCAGGCGACCAGCGGGTAGGTGCCGGGGGGAACGTGGTCGATGCGGAAGGTCCCGTCCTTGCCGACGACCGAGTAGTAGTGCGTAGGGAGCACTTTGATCTTGCTGATCATCTCGGGGTGAATGTTGCAGTACAGATTGACCACACCCGGACGGCGGAAGGTGACCGAGCGGCTGGTTCCGCTCTTGTACAGACCCAGGTCGAACCGGGCCGCCTCCGAGAACGAAAACACATTGTGAAACACTTTGTCTTCGTTGGGAAAGTCCACCGTGGTTCCCTGGACCACCACCGTCAGTGACGGGATGAACTGGAGGTCGCGCTGGCGCACCTGCGGGTGGGGCGGCTCGGACCTTGCCGGCGCGGACGGCGGCTCGGGCACCGACTCCAGGTAGACGACGACGCCGCTCGGGTCGGCGGGCTTGCCTCCGGGCTTGCTCACGCTCACCGTGCCGGTCACGGCAAACGTGGCGGCGGCCTGGCTCGCGTTCGGGGGCAGGGCGAGCGAACAAAGGAACGCCGCGACAAACGCCCCGAACTTTGTCAGGACCAGGGACGTCCGGTTACGCATCCTATTACGCAGCCGCTGCGGGCTCATAGCTTGACGACCAGCGAAGTGGTAAGGACGTCGTCGGGGAACTCGGGCACCCGGCCGACCTCGCGCAGGTGGGTGTACTCGGCCTTGATGATGACATGGGTGCCGAGCTCCAGCCGCAGCCCGCCGGTCACCCGGACGACATCGGAGATGTAGACGAAGCTCGCCCCGCTCTGGTGCAGCGCCTCGCGGAAGTCGACCCGCACGTACGGCATGAGCCAGTTGGTCACCCGGTAGGCGACAAGGCCGTAGGCGCCGCGGTAGTCCAGGCACTGCGCCTCGTCGCAGGCCGGGCCGTCCGCCGAGGTCTTGCCGGTGGCGCGGCCCTGGACGAACTCGGCCTGCACGTCCACGCCGTGCCAGTCCAGGTGCAGATCGAAGCCGTAGTGCCACTGCAGCACATCGCTGTCGGGCTGCTGGTCCTGCACCCCGACCGCTCCCGAGGCGCCGATCTCCAGGCCAGCGCCGACAGGGAACTTGTAGGCGATGCGGCCGCTGCCGGTCTGGAAGTAGTTGCTGTCGGTCTCATCGTAGATGGGGAACTGCTCGATGAAGTTGCTGCCGTTGGTCAGCGCGAGGTTGAGGCTCAGGCGGTTCTGCAGGAGCTTGAACCGCGCCTTGAGTCCGAGCGGCCGGCCGCAGGTGTAGCGGCAGATGAGCGAGGGCGTGACCGTGATGCGGTCGGGCGCCTCCTGAACCCGGTACTCGTAGCCCAGGGTCGAGTCGAACTTGCCGGCGGACAAGGTAAGACCGAGCAGCCGCGTCGGCACAGTGTACTCCACGTACGCCAGCTTGACGTCGATGTAGTCCCCAAGGAAAAGTCCATCCGGGTTCGAGACGCTGCGCCCGCGCGGGACGAAGTCGATGAGGGCGTTTACCTGCAGGTTCTCGGTGAGCCCGGAGAACAGCGCCAGGTTGACGTTGTTGAGGATGAAGGTCGGCTTGTTGCCGCTCTTGATCGGGTTGAAGGTGACCGCGCGCGACTCCCCGGTGTGGGCCGGATCGCCGCGCGAGTTGATGGCGGTCGCCAGCGGGTCGCCCATGAACAGCCAGGCATCGGAGACCTGACCGCGGTACTCGGGGAAGTTCAGGTAGCCGGTGTCGCGGCGGATGCCGGTGCCGTCGCCGCCGACGTAGAAGAAGCCGAAGTCGACGTAGCCGCCGATGCGGCTGCCGAGCGGCAGGAGGCCGGTTACCTGCTGGCTCATCGTGTTGTGATCCTCGCGCAGGGTCGCGAGCTCCTCGCGCAGCTTGGCGAGCTCGCGGGTCAGGCGCTCGTTCTGCTCTGCGAAGTCGCGCTGGCGGACAAAGGAGTCCTCCGCTGGCGGCGCGGGCGCTGGCGCAGACTCTGCACGTCGCGCGGCGGCCTTGCCGCTAGGCTGCTGCGGCGGCGGGTTGGCGCGCGCGGCCGGCGCGGACCCCCCGAGTAAGTCGAACAAGCCGAGCAGGCCAAGGAGCTGCAAGCCAAGGAGCCACAAGCCGCAGAGCGGGGCCCGGCGGCTTGAGCCAGGGGCTGCGGGCAGTCTGAAGGGCCACACTATTACACCTCCGCTCCGCGCTGCTATGTGGGTAGGAGGGCGGCCTGGGTCGCCTGCGCCCGCAGCGTGAAGCTTCATCAACATACAGCTCTGCGCGGGCGCGCGCAGAAATTTCGTCCTTGGGGCGGTGCAGCGGCGTGTTACTTTCAGGGGAACAGGCCGACAGGCCACGGGCTGTCACCGTCAGGCACGTCAGGCCAGGAGGAAAAATGGAGCGAGCGCACGGACTTACGCTGGCGGCAATATTGACCTTGGGGGTGACCTTGGGGGCCACGGGCTGTGACGGGGACGGCGCTCTGGTCGATGGGATGTTCACCCAGGCGGAGTGGACGCAGATAAAGACCCTGTCGCCGCTGCCGGGAGTGGCCAAGGACACGACCAACAAGTACGCCGATGATCCGGCGGCCGCCACGCTCGGGCAAGCGCTGTTTCACGACAAGCGCTTCTCCGGCCCGATCGTCGTCGGCGCCGATGGGACAAACGGCGGCAACGGCCAGGTCGGCGAGACCGGCAAGATTGCCTGCGCGAGCTGTCACGACTCAAGCCACGCGTGGATCGACACGCGCTCCAATCCCAACACCACCTCGCTCGGCGCGAACTGGGTCGTGCGCAATGCCTCCAGCATCCTCAACGCCAGCTACTACACCTGGCTCGAAAATGACGGCCTGCGCGACTCGCAGTGGTCCGACAGTCTCACCGATCCCGAGGACCCGGGCTCGATGAACGGCAGCCGCCTGCGCATCGCGCACCTTTTGTGGAATAAGTACAAAGACCAGTATAACTCCATCTTCAAGGAGTACCCGCTGCCCGCGGCGCTCGATCCCGCGGCGGCCGATGCGGCGCGCTTTCCCGCCGATGCCAAGCCGAGCGATCCGGCGAGCCCGTGGGACAAGATGGCGCCGGCCGATCAGGAAGCGGCGCGCCGCATCTACGCCAACTTCGGCAAGGCGATGCAGGCGTACCTGCGCCTGCTGGTCAGCCTGAACGCGCCGTTTGACCGCTACGTCGCCGGCGACACCGCGGCGATCAGCAAGGCCGCCAAGCGCGGCCTGCAGCTGTTCATCGGCAAGGCCAACTGCATCGGCTGCCACAACACGCCGCTGTTCAGCGACAATATGTTTCACACCACCGGAATGGTCGTCACCGGCGAGCGCGCCAACCCCCTTGAGCGCGGCCGGCTCGACGGCCTGAACAACCTCCTGGACATCGAGTTCAGGACCGACTCGGTCTACAGCGATGACCGCGCCGAAGGGCAGCGGCGCCTGGCCGGACTGAAGAAAGATGATCCGCAGTGGGAGGGAGTGTGGCGCACCAAGGGCCTGCGCGAGGTCGCCGACACCGCTCCATATACCCACGCGGGGCAGCTGGCGACGCTCAAGGACGTCCTCGACTTCTACAATAAGGGCGGCGATGCGTCCGGCTACATCGGCACCAAGGACAAGCTGATAAAGCCGCTGAACCTGAGCGCCGCCGAGATCCAGGATCTCATCGCCTTCCTTGGGACGCTGACCGGCGAGCCCGTTCCCGCCGCGCTGGCGGCGGACACCTCCGCTCCGTAGCCACTTCATCTCGCTCCCTGAGCCGGCAGAGTGGACTGCCAGGTTGGGGGGCTTTGTCTGCGAGCGTCCTACAGCTGTACCCCGGCGTGTTCCGGGAATGTACCTGCGCTGTACCCCGGGCCAGCCGAGAAGCCGCAGCTCCGCCTACCTGCGGCGCCGGCAGACTGCGGCTTCTCGACGGCTTCCGGACTCGGGTGGGCGCGCGGGTGCGGCCGGCGGGCGGGCGCCCCAGGCGGCGCCTGGATTGCTTTGCTCTGGCCTCGCCGGGCTTGACCTGGGAAGCCAGAGGAAAAACTGATGCAGCTTGGAGCACTCCGCAGGCAACTCATGGCGCTGTTTGTCCTGCTCATCGCGGCGCAGGCGGTCGTGCTGGCCCTCCTGTACAGCCGCATCAAGCACTTCGCGGCGACGCACACCGAGCTCCGCCAGATTGACGAGCTGCGCGCCGAGCTGCATGGACTGCACGCCGCCGCGCTCGACGCCGAGACCGGCCAGCGCGGCTTTGTCATCACCGGCCGCGAGGAGTTCCTGCAGCCCTACCGCGCCGCGGTGCTGACCTTCCAGCCGCGCTGCGAGCGGCTGCGCATTCTGCGCCAGCCCGAGCTCGCGCTGCGGGTCGAGACCCTGCTGGCGCAGCTGCGCATCGCGCAGGCCGACCTGGCGCACCTGGTCGAGCTGCGCCGCCATGACGGCTTCGCTGCCGCGCAGCAGAAGATGCTCGATGGCGCGCAGCGCGAGTCGATGGATCTGCTGCGCACGCTGACCCGGGAGCTCGATGAGGAAGAGCTGCGCGCGGGGCGCGAGCGGCTGCGCAGCTCCTCCCTCGCCTCGGCGGGGCTCATCAACCTGGCACTGGGCGCCTCCTTTTGTGGACTGCTGCTGCTCGCCGGCCTGGGCGGGTTCGTGCTCGCCCGGCTGGGCGCGCTGCGGGTAGCGCTCGGGCGACCGCTGGTCGAGCTCAGTCGCGACCTGCGCGCGGCGGCCAAGACGGCGGCGCAAGATGCCGGCAAGCTGGCCGCGTTCGCCCAGGCCACGACCGATGCCCAAGCGGAAGGGCAAGCCGCGCTCGATGTCATCACGCACATGGCCAAGGAGCTGAGCGCGATGGCGATGGCGCTGACCTCCTCGGTGCGCGCGGTCGCCGAGGAGCCGGAGGTGAGCGCGCCGGCGGCCCCGCTGGAGCTCATCGTCACCCAGGCCGGGCGGCTTGCGCAGTCGGCGCTCTCGTTGGAGCTGACGGCCGCCGAGCAGTGCCGCGTACTCAACGGCTCGGCCGCCGCCCTGCTGCAGCTGGAGCAGAGCGCGCGGAGCGGAGAGCAGGCAGCAAGTCGCCTGCGCAAGCTCGCCCGGGGACTCCTGGGCCTTTTGCAAGAGTCTCCCGGCCGGCTCGGCAAGCGCTCCCCAGCAAGCGGGCCGCTCGACGGCAGTGACTTTGAAATTGCGCCGCTAAGAACCTGAACCGCCGAAACTAGTAGAGCACAACCGTGAACGAAACACCGGAATTCCCCTGCATTCCGCGCGCCCCGAAGGGAGGCTCTGACAAGGCCGAGGAGCTCGATCTGAGCGGGACATCCCTTGGCCGCTACCTGCTCTTGCGCAGGCTGGGAAGGGGCGGCATGGGAGTTGTGTATGAAGCGGAGGACAACCTGCTCAACCGCCGGGTCGCGGTGAAGCTCCTG
Source organism: Pseudomonadota bacterium (assembly GCA_035437965.1). GTDB lineage: Bacteria > Myxococcota_A > Polyangia > Palsa-1104 > JAEUJZ01 > CALFML01. Next base: position 6,250 of record DAOMZC010000025.1, on the reverse strand, counting down.
CCGCACGACAAGGCGCCGCGGGCGCGCACCCTGGAGCGCTTCTTCGTCGAGGCCCAGGTCGCGGCGCGCCTCAACCACCCCAACATCATCGGCATCTTCGACCTCGGCGAGCGCAGCGGCAACTTCTACATAGTGATGGAGCTTCTAAATGAGCTGAGCCTGGGCGGCTACCTGCGCAAGCACGGCGCGCTGCCCTGGCAAGAGGCGACGCGCATCGCCGCCGACTGCTGCGCCGCCTTGCACGAGGCGCACCTGGCGGGGCTCGTGCACCGTGACATAAAGCCCGATAACATCCTGTGCTCGCCCGGCGGGGTCGTGAAGGTCGCCGACTTCGGGCTGGTCAAGGAGCTCGCGCACCGGAGCCCGGACGGCGCGCCGCTCACCCAGGATGACGCGATCCTCGGCAGTCCGCAGTATATGAGTCCGGAGCAGTGCCGCTCGCAGCCGGTGGACAGCCGCTGCGACATCTACTCGCTGGGCGCCACCTATTACAGCATGCTCACCGGACGGCCGCCCTTTGAGAGCACCGTTCCGATGATGCTCATGCTGCAGCACTGCTCGTCGCCACCCCCCGACCCGCGCGAGCTGGTGCCGGAGATCCCCGAGACCTGCGTCGAGATCCTGCAGCTGGCGATGCAGAAGTCACCGGACGAGCGCTTCCGCACCGCCGCCGAGATGCGCGAGGCCCTGGAGAGCGTCCTGTCCGGCGCTGCCAAGGGGGCGTACTCCTTCCTGGTGCCGACCAGCGCGCCGCGGCAGCCGCTCCGTCAGCGGCGCTCGGAGGAGCTGCGGGCGGCGCTCGAAGAGGAAAATGGCGATGGCCATACGCTCAGTACGTCCAGCCCGGGGGCCGGCGCGGCGACCCGCCGGCCCAAGGAGCTCGAGTCCAGCGAGGAGCGACGGATGGCGATGCTGGAAGCGGCGCTGGCGATGGCGCCCACGGCGCCGATCTTTCGCCCGTCCAAGGCGCAGGTCTGGCGGTCGCGCTATGGGCGGGCGGTGCTGGCCGCCACGGCCCTGCTGGCGGCGCTGGCGGTTACCCTTGTGGGTCGGCAGCTCGGCCGCATGTTCGGTGAGGAGCCGCTGGCCAAGGCCGCGGCGCGGCCGCCGCTCAAGGTGGGGATCGTACACTCGCTGAGCGGGCCGCTGTCGCCGGTGGCGCGGCCGGTGGTCGATGCGACGCTGCTCGCCATCGATGAGCTCAACGAGCGCGGCGGGCTGCTCGGCCGCGCCATCGAGGCGGTGGTCGTGGACGGCAAGTCCGAGACTGAAAGCTTCGCCGCGGCGACCGAGCGGCTGCTGAGCCGCGACCAGGTCGAGGTGATCTTCGGCGGCCTGCACCCAAGCAGCCGGCGCGGCATCGGCCAGGTCGTCCAGGCGCACCCTCAGCTGCTGCTCTATCCCGGCGACTCCGAGGGACTTGAGGACAGCGGCAATACCTTCTACTTCGGCGGCGTGCCTTCGCAGCGCATCGAGCCGGCGCTGCGCTACAGCGCAAAGACGCTGGGCTACAAGCGGTTCTTCCTGCTCGGCTCCGACCAGGCGTGCGCGCGCGCGCTCAGCGCCCTTTTGCACGATGGCATCAGCGAGCTTGGGGGCAAGGTGGTCGGCGAGCGCCTGGTCGCCAGCGGCGCCCCGGACTTCGGCGGGGCAATCAAGAAGATCGCCAGCGCTGAGCCCGAGCTGGTCGTAAGCACCCTGCGCGGCGACGCCAACGTCTACTTCTTTCGCGCCTGGCAGAAGCGCGACAAGCGCCTGCGCGACCTCCCCGTACTGTCGCTGGCGCTCGATGAGAACATCCTGACCCTGCTGGATGGCACGGACTTGTCGCAGAACTACCTGGCCGGCAGCTACTTTCAGGCCGTCGAGCGTCCGGAGAACGCCGATTTCATCCAGCGCTTCCGCCGCAAGTACGGACTCCACCAGGTCGTCACCGAGGCGATGGAGGCCGCCTACGCCAGCGTCTATCTGTGGGCCCAGGCGGTGCGCGCCGGCGGCGAGCTGCAGACCGGCGCGCTGCCCAGGCTCCTGCGCGCCCAGACCCTGCAGGCCGCGAGCGCGCTGTACCGGTTCGAGCCGAACAGCAACTACGTCTGGAAGGCGTTCCACCTCATGCGCATTGGCGCCGGCAACAAGCTCGAGCTGGTCGAGTCGGCGCCGGCGCTGATCCGGCCGCAGGTGTTCCCGGCGTCCCGCCCCCGGGCGCAGTGGGAGGCCCTGTGCGGCCGGATGTGAGCGGGCAGGTGCAGGCAAAGACAGACAGTCGGACTTGCCCCGGCTCTTAAACGACAGCGGAGCAGCAGATGATAAGAAATACTTCCCAGCCCGGCCTTCACGTCTTGGTGGTCGATGACAACCTGGTGCACCGCCGGATGTCGCAGACCCTCCTCGCCGCCGCCGGTTACAAAGTGACCCTGGCCGAGGGCGGTCCGCAGGCGCTCGCGGCCTTTGCCAGCAGTCCCACGGATGTCGTGCTGCTGGACGTCCGCATGCCCGGCATGGACGGGTTCGAGGTCTGCCAGCGGCTGCGCGCGCTGCCGGCGGCGAAGAAGGTGCCGATCTTGTTTCTGACCGATATAAGCGATCTGGACGCGCCGGATCGGGCGATTGCGGTGGGCGGCGATGACTTCCTGAACAAGCCGATCAATCGCGTCGAGCTGCTCATTCGCGTGCGCTCGCTCCTGCGCGCCCGCCACCACGAGGGGATACTCGATGGACTGCTCGCCGCGGCGCGGGAGTCGATCATCTTGCTGGACGGCGCGGGTCACGTCACCAAGTGGAGCCCGCCGGCCGCCGACTTGTTCGGCTGGCCGGCGGGCGAGGCGGTCGGGCGCAGCTTCAGCCGGCTCGTCTTTACGGCGGCGCAGCACCCGACCTTCGATGAGGCGCTCACCGGCTACCTGAGCACGGGCGCCGGCCCGCTCATCAACCAGCGCACCGAGTGGTCGGCCGTGCACCACAGCGGGCGCCCGCTCCCCATCGAGCTTCGCATGACGGCCATCCACACCGCCAACGAAGTCACCTTCTGCGCGTTCATCCGCGACCCCGGCGCGCCCGCGGCCGGCGGCGCGGCCTAGCCGAGGCGGCGCAGCACGGCCGCGACATCGACCTCCTGCTCGGGAGAGCTCGGCGGCGCCGCCAGCAGGACGCGACCGCGCTCGAACTCTGCCGCGATACGCGCGCAGTGCTCGCGCCGGTCCGCGGTGGCGCCGCTGCGCAGCTTGTGGCCAAGCTCTTCACAAAGGGCTGCGAGCGCGGTCGCTCCCATCGATGCGCTGGTGCTCTTGAGCGTGTGCGCCGTCATGCCGAGCGCCGCGTTGTCGCCTGCGGCGACCGCCTGCTCCAGGTCCTGCAGGAGCCGCGGCGTATCGTCCAGGTAGGCGCGCAAGAGCTCGGCGAGGGCGGCGGTGTCGCCACCGATGTCTTCAAGGAGCTGGGTGAGAATCTTCCGATCGATAGCCGGCGCGGCGGCCGGCGCGGCGGCCGGAGGCAGGCTCGGAGCGGGCGCTGGCCCGCGGTGCAGCGAGTCGTGGTTCATGGAGATAAGAATATACCTCCAAAGGCCAGGTCCTGGGCGAGCCGCAAGCTGTGATGGGCGCGAGCGCGCAGTGAGCCGAAAGAGCACAGGCCGGAGCCCGACTCGACCCGGGGGCGAGCTGGCGCGGCTTCCTCCTGGAGATTTTGGCATGCGCGATGCGGTGCGATTCTCCTAAATCATGGTGAGAGCTCGACTATGGCCCCTTCACAAGCGGAACCAGGTTGGCCAAGAATTGGGAAGTCTGCCGTAAAGAGGCGCGCAATCTTGCCCTGGGCCGGTCGCCGCCTGCTCTTATATTGGGCGGGCGTGGTGCTGGTTCTGGCTGGTGCCACCGCGTCTCTCCACGCCAACCCGGTGCTGAAGGGTGACTTTCCGGATCCGTCGCTCATCCGGCTCAAGGGCGACTACTGGGCCACCGCGACTTCGGGAGAGTGGGCGCCGATCTTTCCGCTGCTTTACTCGCGCAACCTGGTCGACTGGCAGGTCCGGGGAGCGGTGTTCCCGGTGGCGCCGGCGTGGGCGGCGGGGGACTACTGGGCTCCCGAGCTGACCGCGGAGCCGACCGGTGATCCCGGCGCCGGCCGCTACCGCGTCTATTACACGGCGCACAAGAAGCAGGGTCCGCTGTGCGTCGCGGTGGCCACCGCCAAGGCTCCCGCCGGACCCTACACAGATCACGGGCCGCTCGTCTGCCAGGACAGCGGCTCGATCGATGCCTCGACAGTGCGTGACGAAGATGGCCAGCTCTACCTCTTGTGGAAGGAGGACGGCAACAGCCGCGATCAGCCGACCCCGATCTGGGCCCAGCCGCTGTCGCCCGACGGCACCCGGCTGCGCGGCACGCGGCGGGAGCTCGTGCGCAACGACGCCGCGTGGGAGGGCCCGCTCATCGAGGGACCGTTCGTGCTGCGCCGCGCCGGCTGGTTCTATCTTTTCTACTCCGGCAACGCCTGCTGCGGTCGGGAGTGCCGCTACGCGCTGGGGGTGGCGCGCGCCCGCAAGCTGCTCGGCCCGTGGGAGAAGGACCCGCATAACCCGATCCTGGCCGGCAACCCAGCCTGGCGCTGCCCCGGCCACGGCACGGTGGTTACCGACGAGCGCGGGCGCACCTTCCTCCTTTATCATGCCTACGCGGCGCGCGACACTGTGTACGTGGGCAGGCAGGGCCTGCTCGATGAGGTGACCTGGGCGGCGGACGGCTGGCCGCGGATAAACGACGGCCAGGGACCAAGCGGCCACACCGCGGTCCCGCGGTCCCGGCCCGGGGCGCGCGAGTCCGACGCCGCGGTAACCGTGCTCGCCGACTTCACGGCGCCGCAGCTGCAGCCGGAGTGGCAGTGGCCGGCGGCCGATCCGCCCGTCGTGCGCATCGACCCGGCCCGCGGCGGCGCGGTCGAGCTCACGCCCGGCACCCGCCACGCCGCGCCGCTGGGCGAGCTGCCCGGAGCGATCCTCGCCCGGCGGCTGGCGAGCGCAGACTCACTCGCCCTGGCCGAGCTGGCGGCGGACCTGCCGGCGGGGGTGTGGGCGGGGCTCGCGGCGTGCGGGGACCCGGACAACGCGCTCGGCATCGCGGTCGGAAACGGTAACGCGATGATCTGGCGGCGGCAGCAGGGAGCGGTCCGCGTCGGGGCGACTACGGCGCTGCGCATCCCGCAAGGGAGTCCGCTGCTTCTGCGCATGCGGGTGACGGATGGGGCGCGCTACGACTTCGCGGTGGGCGGTAAGGAGAGTGAGCTCGCTCCGGTGGGCGCGAGCCTGGATGGCGCCTACCTGCCTCCCTGGGATCGCGGCGTGCGCGTTGCTCTGACCGCGGCCGGCGCCGCCCCCGTGCGCTTTCACTGGCTGCGCCTGACCGAGCTCAGACCCTGAGTGCGCAGGGTCCGCGCTTAATCATGCAGCTCGAGGATGGCGGGACGCTTCCACGCATGGCCGTCCACTTCTATAGATAGCGTGGGCCAGGAGGGAATCTCGGTCAGGACCTCGTTGCCGCCCGTTCCGACCAGGATGGAGTCTTCGCTCTTGACCCCCGTGATCGAAGGGTTCCATGCGAACACCTGGCCGGCGGCGACCACGTCTTGGGCGGACGGAGTGCCCAGGTACTCACGCGGCTCGTAGCCCGCGGCGCCGCCCTGGTGGTGCAGCTGCCACTCCTTGGCGAAGCCGGTCTTTTCGTAGGCGGTGACTCCGCGCGCAAAGACCTGGGCCAGGGTCGCCCCCGGCCGGGTGGCGGCAAGGAGCGCCGCGTCCACCTGCGCGACCGCCTGCAGCTTGTGGCGGAGCTCCTCGGGCAGCGGACCGAAATGGACAAGCCGGGTGAGCGAGCAGACAAGGCCCCAGCGTCGCCCGCACAGCACCAGCATGGCATAGCGCGACAAGAGCTTGTCGGTGGGCAGCGGGTGGCGGTAGTCGAAGATGCGGCGATCGGTAGCCACCAGATCGACGATCGGCCAGACCTCGCGCGCCACCGCCTCTTGCGCGAGCAGCGCCGCCAGCGTGTGCTCGCTCTGGCCGGGCCGTACCTTCTGTATTGCCGCGTTCATTGCCTCGGCGCACAGCCGCGCAAGGGCGCGGAAGCGATCGACCTCTGCCGGCAAGAGGTGAGCGCGCAGCCGCGAGAGCTCGGTCGACAGGTCGGTGGCACCGGCAAAGTGCCCGTCGGCCGCGAGCCGCAGGCCGTGCGTCTTCTGCGCGATGAGCTCGGCCAGGTTG
>DAOMZC010000024.1:0-20751 GCA_035437965.1 Pseudomonadota bacterium | reverse complement strand
CCCGGCGATCTGCTGGGCGCCCTCACCGGAGAGATCGGACTACCCGCCTCCGCGGTGGGCAAGATCGACATCCTGCCCGGCCGCAGCTATGTCGCCATCGCGCGCGCCTACGCCGAGGCGGCGCTGCAGGGCCTGCGCGCGCGCAAGGTGAAAGGAAAGATCTTCCGCGTCTTCCAGCTGGATCGCCCAGCGGGCGCCCATGGGCAAGCGCACTCGCGCCCACTGCGCGCCGCTTACTGAAGCTACGGAATCTCAAAGCGCAGCGTCTGCAGCTTGCACAGAAGGACCGGCAGCTTGGGAAACTGCCAGGTCTTGAGCGTCTCCACCACGCAGCGATCGACGCCTTCGATGCCGACCACCGGCGTCACCGACTGCACCCTGCCATCGCGGGCGATGCACAGCTTGTACGAGCCTTCGAGCACCTTGCCCCGCGAGGCCATCAGCACCTGATCGGGCAGGGTGGGGTCGTCGGCGTGCAGCGGCTCGACAGCCCCGGCCAGGACCTGCAGCGGAATCGCCGCCGCCGTTTCGTGCGCGGACCCCGGAGCGCGGGCCGGAGTAGGGACCGGAGTAGGGGCCGAAGCGGCGACCGGAACGGCGACCGGACTCTGGGGCGGCGTCGGAGCTACAGCCAGCGGACGCGGTGGCATCGGCGGCGGGGTCTTGAGCGGCGTCGCGAGCGGCGGGGCGGGCGGTGGCGACAGCAGCCGGCGCAGCGCCGAGGCCGAGCTCGAACCCTCCACGACCTCGGTTCGCTGGTGCGCGCAGCCGAGCACTCCGCCAAGGACGAAGAGACCTGCAAGCCCCGCAGCGCGCTGCCAGGGCGAGCTGTGAAGTGAATTTGTTCGGCAAAAAAGAAGCTGCAAACTCAAGGCGCGATTTTCCATAACTCCGTCCTCCGCAAGTTCCACGGGCCCCGCTCGCTGCACGGCTCCGCCGCGGGCCATGCGGCAGAGCACGAGAGGCGGGCATCGCAAGAGCCGGGCCACGCGCGGAGTCTGCTCGCGCTCGGAATCCGCCCCGCTGCCGGCAGGAACGGGTGTAGGATGCGCGGGTGCGCTGGCGCTGGATTGACAAGAGCTTCGAGCAGCTGACGGTCCACGAGCTTTACGCGATCATGGCGCTGCGCCAGCGCGTGTTCGTGGTCGAGCAGCGCTGCCCCTACCTGGACATTGACGGACTCGATCCGGACTGCCACCACCTGTGGGCGCAGGCGAGCGCGAGCGGGTCCGCGTCCGCCGGCGGCGACCCGATCCTCGCTTACCTGCGCGTCGTGCCGTCTCTGCGGCGGTTCCCCGAGGTCAGCATCGGCCGCGTGATCACGGCGCCCGAGGCGCGCGGCACCGGACTCGGGCGCGAGCTGATGCGGCGCGGCCTCTCGCTCGTCGGCTCGCTCGCCGGTCCGGTGCAGATCCGGATCGGCGCGCAGGTGTACCTGCAGCGCTTCTATGAAGAGTTCGGGTTTGTCCGCGCGTCCGCGGATTATGATGAAGACGGCATCCCCCACCTGGAGATGCTGCGGCCTTAAGAAGCTCAGCTCGAGGTTCCGATGACACTTCTGCCCGGCCCGCAGGGCTCATCCCTCCTCTCCCTGTACAAGTGGATGACGCAGCCCTTCGAGTATTTTGAAGAGTGCAAGCGGCTGTACGGCGACACCTTCATGTTCCACCTGCCGCGCCTGCCGCCGCTTATCGTCTTCTCGGATCCGGCGGTGGTCAAGCCGGTGTTCGCCGACTCGGGCGAGGCGATGCACGGGGGGCAGTTCAACCGCGCGCTGTCCGCCTTCCTCGGCGACAAGAGCGTGCTCATGGTCGATGGCAAGGCGCACCTGCGCAAGCGCAAGCTCCTGTTGCCGCCGTTTCATGGCGAGCGGATGCTCGCCTACGGCCAGGTGATGATGGACCTTGCCGATGAGGTCATCGATGGCTTCCCGATCGGCGAGGTCTTCCCGATTCACAAACGGATGAGCGGTATCGCGCTCAACGTCATCATCCGCAACGTCTTCGGCTTCGCGCCCGGCCCCAAGGAGGCGCGGCTGCGCCAAGAGCTCACGCGGCTCTTGGAGATCATGACCTGGCCGCCGCTGCTGATTCCGTTCATGCGGGTCGACCTGGGACCCCTATCACCGTGGGGCCGCGCGGTGCGCCTCTTGCGGCAGTGCGATGAGAGCCTGTACGCCGAGCTGCGCGACCGGCGAGCCCCCGGCGGCAAGCGCGGCGCCGACATCCTGTCGCTCCTTATCGATGCGCGCGATGAGGACGGCCAGGCGATGAGCGAGGCCGAGCTGCGCGACGAGCTGGTGACTCTCCTTGTCGCCGGTCACGAGACGACGGCGACCGCGCTGACCTGGGCGCTGCGCTGGGTGCTCGCGACCCCCGCGGTGGAACAGCGGCTGCGCAGCGAGCTTGCCGGCGCCGGCAGCGGTGACCTCGATCCCGAGCGGATCCAGGCGCTGCCGTACCTGGACGCGGTGGTGCGCGAGTCGCTGCGCCTGTGCCCGATCATCCCGCTCGTCGGCCGTGTCCTGAAGGAAGACGCAACGCTCGGCGGCTACAGGCTAAAAAGAGGCATGGGCGTGGTCTGCTCGATTTATCTGGCGCAGCGCCGACCAGAGGTCTACACAAACCCGGAGCGCTTCTGGCCCGAGCGCTTCCTCGACAAGAAGTTCACCCCGGCCGAGTTCTTCCCCTTCGGCGGCGGCATCCGCCGCTGCATCGGGATGGCCTTCGCGCTGCTGGAGATGAAGATGGTGCTGGCGCGGCTGCTGCAGCGCACGCGGCTGCAGCTGTCGCCCCGCGGGTCGATCCGGCCGGTGCGCCGCTCGATCACCCTGATGCCTTCCGATGGCCTGCTGCTGCGCGTCATAGATAAGAAGCCTCGCGACAAGGGCGGGCCCGGGCTCGGCTAGGCCGCGGGCAGGCCGCCGCACCGGTCGGCGTCCCCGGTGAAGGCTCCGACTGTGATCTTTGACCAAGAAGTCCGGCAAGAAGTCCGGTAGCCTAAGCGTCGGCCCTTAAAGTATTCTTGAAGCCATGGGTCAGTGGGAGGTCGATGCCACGTCCGAGCCCGGAGTCTTGCGCTGCAAGCTCGCGGGGGACGTGACCGCCGAGGAGGCCGCGGCCTTTGTCGCGGCGCACAACCTGGCGATCGACAACCTGGGTACCCGCGACTACAAAGTGTGGGTCGATCTGTCGGCGCTCACCTCGCTCAGTCCGGAGGGGAGCGTGCTTATCGAGAAGGCCAAGCGTCACAGCAACCAGCGGCCCAACTTTCGCGGCAGCAGCGTGCTGGTCTCCAAGGGGGCGGTGGCCCTGCAGCACCGCCATACCTCGATCCGCAGCGGCGTGATGAGCACCGAAGTCATCAGCGACGATGTCGAGGTCCTGCGCGAGCACCTGCGGACTGTCTATCGGCGCTGAGCCGCGCTGCCGGTATCCGCCGATTCCGCAGTCACTGCCGCCGCTTCCGGAGCGCGACTCCCAAGCTGCAGGCGCAGGAGCGCGGCGTTGCCGCTACGCGGGCGGCTTGCTGCCAAGGAGCAGCTTGAAGACCGTGGGGAAGACGATTCCGCTCAGGATCGCCAGCAGGATCAGCGAGGCGCTGCTCCGCTCGTCCAGGATGCCGATGTTCTTGCCGAGCGCCGCCACCGCGACGAGCAGCGTCAGCGGCGAAGACAAAAGGAACGCGCCGGCGACGATCTGCCGCAGCGGCACCCCGAGCAGCCGCAGGAGGAGCAGCGGCAGGCCCTTGCTGAGCAGCGAGGCCCCGGCCAGCAGCAGCACCAGCTTGACCGCGCTCACCGGATCGGCAAGCGCGCGACCGTTGAACGACAGCCCGACATGGATGAAGAAGATCGGAATGAAGAAGCCCTGACCGACCGCCGACAGCTTGGCGTCCAGGGCGCCGCGCTGCCGGAAGACGAACGAGAACAGGGTGCCGGCCAGGAACGAGCCGAGGATCGCCTCCATGCCGACCAGGCTGGCCAGGGCGGCCAGGCTGAGCATGAGGACGAAGCCGGCGCGCACGCCGATCTCGGACGGATCGTGGCTGTCCACCAGCCGCTGGAAGCGCTTGGGGGCCCACCACACGAGCACGCGCAGCAGCGCGAGCAGCAGATAGGCGACCAGGAACAGGAACAGTGCTTTGCCGATCTCGACGACGAGCTGCGGGCCGACGCCGAAGCGGTAGACCAGGTTGAAGCCGGTGAGGGCGAACAGGGTAAGAAACTCACCGACCGAGCCGACCAGCAGCAGCAGCTGGCCGAGCCGCGTCCGCTGCAGCCCGCGCTCGGCCAGCGCGACGAGCAGGATGCCGCATGACATCGCCCCGAGCGCCAGCCCGAGGAACGGCGACAGGCCACGCAGCCGCGCCAGCGCCACCCCGGTCCCGAGGATGCCGGCGGCGACCAGCACCGACACCAGCACGGGACGGATGCCCTCGCGCCTTATGTGGTTGAAGTCGATCTCGGTGCCGACCAGGAACATGAGGAACGTGATGCCGAGCTGAGACAAAAAGTCGGTGAACGGCGCCGGCTGCACCAGGCCCAGACCGTTGGCGCCGATGAGGATGCCGAACAGGATCTCGGCCACGGCCGCCGGGACGCGCAGGCGCGCCGCCAGGAGCGGCGACAGGAACGCGCCGAGGTAGAAGATGACCAGCGAGAACGAGCCGCCGCCTTCCTTCACGACCGGACCTCACGCCCCGGCCGGTTGCACAGGACCATCACCGAGCACGGCGCGTGCTCGATAAGCAGCATGCCGGGATCGGGATTGAGGAGCGAGGCGCGGCGCTGCGAGCGGTTGCTGAGGACCAGCAGATCGTCGTTTTTCAGAAACCCCGCGAGCTCGCGCACGGGGTTGCCGTTGAGGTGCTTCATCTCGACGGTCACCCGGTACTGCGCGGCAGTGTCGTTGACCAGCTTGAGGACCTGCCCCTGGGCGGCGATGTGCTCGCTGCCGCTGACGAAATCCGGCGGACTCACGGTCACCGCGACCAGCGGCAGCGAGAGCTGGCGCGACAGATCCACCGCCAGCTCGGTGGTCAGGGTCAGCTCGGCCGACTCGGTCACCGCCAGCACGACGCGCTGGTAGGGCGCGATCCCGGCGGCGAGCAGGGTCGGGCAGCGCAGGATCTCGAACAGCGAGGCGTAGGCCGGACGGACAACGCCGATGCGCGAGAGGAAGCCGCTGCGCTGCTTGGGAAGGATGAGGCAGCCGCTGTCAAGGGTGTCCTGCTCGCGGCGGAGAAAGGCCGCCAGGCGCTCGCGGAAGCTCAGGACGGTGCTGGCGACCGGCCACTCCTTGGACGGTGGCGGCGGCTCCCCGGGACCGCCCGGCTGCAAGAGGGTCAGGCCGTTTATGCGGGTGTGGGTCGCCAGGTAGTGCAGCTCGTTGTAGTAGCCCTCGCCGGGCTGGCCGCGGTTGACGGCGAGCAGGCGGCGGCCGTACTGGATCGGGAAGCGCGCGACGCCGGCGCGCAGGTAGTCGGCGATGTCGGGCAGGATGTCGGGCTCACCCGAGAGCAGCAGGCGATCGCCGGCGCGGATGACCGCGGTGCCGTGCGGCACGATGATCTGGCCGCCGCGGTAGATGGCGGCGATGAGCCAGCGGTTGGCGCGCAGATCGGCGACCCGCACATCCACAGCCGGCGAGCTCGGGAGGACCGGAATCTCGATCACCTCGCCGCGCCCCAGACCCACGTTGACCGCGACGCGCAGCCCGCGCTGGATGACGTTGGCGACCAGGCCAGCCATGGCGGCCGGCCGCAGGAACGCCTCGGCACCGAGCGCCTTGAGCTGCTCCTGCGCCTCGGCGCGGCCGACCACCGCGATGGCGGCCGGCGGCGGCTCGACCGACAGCGCCGCCCGGCAGACCTCGACGTTGGCATCGTCCCGCTCGGTGAGGGCGATGACCCACTCGGCGCCTATGAGCCCCGCGTCCTTTAAGTTGAGCAGGCTCGTCCCATCTTTGGTCAGCAGGTTGAGCCGCGCCTCGGGGAGCTGCAGCTCGCGCAGGGGCTGCAGCCGCTCGGGGTTGCTGTCGAGGACGGCGACCTCCCAGGTGGTGCACAGCGTGCGCGCCAGGGCCAGGCCGGTCTCGCTGGCACCGACGATAAGGACGCGCTTGCGTAGGGAGTCCACAGGATTCATGAAGCCTCGCTCGTAGGAAACAGTCTAGATGAATCCTGGCCGGAAACGGACTGCGACCATGAAATTGTACGGGGCCAGCTGTTCGTCGCGACGTTGCATTATGTCGCATGCGCCGGCCAAGCTCAACATCGACCGCCCAGGCCGTACCCAAGCGGCACCAAACGGTATAAAACTGTATAAAATCAGGACGAGGAGCTACGAAGATGCAAGCGACCGCGAAACAGCGCCAGCTCGGCAAGAGCGGATTGACCGTATCGGCGATCGGTCTTGGCTGCATGGGAATGTCGGAGTTTTATGGCCCGGCCGATGAAGCCGAGTCGATCGCCACCATCCATCAGGCCCTCGATCAGGGCGTCAATCTGCTCGATACAGCGGATATGTACGGACCCTATAGGAATGAGGAGCTCGTCGGCCGCGCGATCAAGAGCCGGCGCAGCGAGGTGGTGCTGGCGACCAAGTTCGGAATCGTGCGCGACCCGGCAAACCCCGCCGTGCGCGGCGTCTGCGGCAAGCCGGACTACGTACGAGCTTCCTGCGAAGGCAGCCTGCGCCGGCTGGGAGTCGAGGTGATCGATCTATATTACCTGCACCGCGTCGATCCGAGCACGCCGATCGAGGAGACGGTGGGCGCGATGGCCGAGCTCGTGCGCGCCGGCAAGGTGCGCCACCTCGGGCTGTCCGAGTGCTCGGCCGCGACGCTGCAGCGGGCGTGCGCGGTGCACCCGATCGCCGCCCTGCAGAACGAGTACTCGCTGTGGACGCGCGATCCCGAGCACGAGCTGCTCGCCACCTGCCGCGCGCTCGGCGTCGGCCTTGTTGCCTACAGTCCCCTCGGGCGCGGCTTTCTGACCGGACAGCTCCAGCGCTTCGAGGATCTGGCAGCCGATGACTACCGCCGCTCCTCACCGCGCTTCCAGGGCGACAACTTCGCCAAGAACCTCGAGCTGGTGCACGCCGTGCAGCGCCTGGCCGCCGACAAGAAGTGCACCGCGGCGCAGCTGGCGCTGGCCTGGGTGCTCGCGCAGGGCGAGGACATTGTCGCCATCCCCGGGACCAAGCGGCGCGCCAACCTGGAGGACAACCTGGGCGCCCTGGCAGTGACGCTGAGCGCCGCCGAGCTGCAGCACCTGGACGCCACCTTCCCGCCCGGCGCCGCCGCCGGCCCGCGCTACCCGGCGACGATGATGCAGTCGGTGAACCGCTGAGCCGCCCGGGCGCGGTGTCGGCGCCTGGAATACAGGTGAGATGGAACTGTGTCCCGGGACATGTTCTGCAGATGAACCTGGGATACTTCGCATACCTTGCATAACTCGCTCCCCAGCGGAGCTCCGCGAGCTCGCGCCGCGTCTTGAGCGCGGACCCGTTCTGTCCTGCAAGTCCCCCCTGACCACTCTTCACTCACCATCGGTGCGCCGGGCCGAGCTCGGCCCCGCGCGCGCGTTGCCGCGGCGCGCTCTGGGCAGCGCCGGCACGACCGACCGGGCGCTGGCGCCACGCTTGCACTTGTAGTCGATATTCTTCCTGCGCCGTCTTGCGCACGGTGGATTACACCTAGTTACTGGGGGCAGACATATGAAGAACAGAGCCTATTGCAGCCGCCTGGCAGCGCTCGGAATCTGCTTTTTCGCCACTATCGGAGTCTTCCTTGGCTCCGCGAGCCCGGCCCAGGCGCAGCTGCGGCAGCGCTTCACCACCGACGATCGCGGCAGCTTCATCATGTTCGGCAACACCACCGGCCTTGACTGCCGCGACACGGTCACCGAAAAGCCCATCGTCGGCACGGTTCCGCAGGGCGCCACCGGCCTTTACAACTGCCGCGGCCTGCTGCCGGACACGAGCCGCGGGGACGACGTCCTGTGGCGCTCGGACGAGCCGATGAACGGCAGCGCGCTCGCCTCGGCGCTCATCACGCCGACCGCGGCGCGCAGCACCGCCGTCCTGGCGCTGCCGGCGGGAGCCCGGGTGGTCTACGCGCGGCTGTACTGGGCGGGGCAGCAGGTGCCGCTGCTCGGCGCCGGAAAGAACGTCGTGGTCGCCCGGCCGGGAGTGTTCTCTTCAGCGGTCACCGCCGACGCGGTGGCCGGCTCGAGCACCTTCCTGCTCAACCTCCTTGGGGAACTATCACTCAGTCAAAGTCACCGCTGGCCGGCGCGGTCGGACCATGGCCCAACCTACTTAGCGCGATGCTTTGGGCTTCTTGGGAGGGATTGGTTCGGGCTGAGGGACTGGAGGGGCAGACGCGGCAATGCGCAGGGCTTGCTCTAGGGTGAGCGGCCAGAGCCCTGGCACCATGAGGTCATGTTCTGCTTCGCTGTGCGGCTTGATATCGGTCTGCGGCTTCTCAGCCTGCCTGCGCTTGGGTTTGTTCATGATTCACCTTGCGGCACTGCCGGTAAGTTAGCCGGCAACCGTCCGCTTGTTTGAGCGCCTGTAGAATCCGCTCGCTGTCGGACACTTTACGGTAATCCCAACGGAACGCAACTTCGCCGACGTAGCGCGGCAGGTGTTTTTCACTGACCGCGTGCCACGCACCCATGATGCTGCGCTTGAGGAGCGCGTTGAAGCTCTCGCAGCCCTGGATATGAACCACGCCGCGGACGTATTCTTTGGCGTCGTGGTTTACGGTCTCATGGCCGGCATAGCCCTGCACTGCCGCCGGGAAGTGCGTGCCGCCATCGGTGAAGATCTCGGCGGTCGGCTCGACATAGCGCTTCAGCGTCGCCTTGATCGTCTTGTGGTCTACGCTGGTAATGACGCGGGCCTTCATGTTGCCGTCCCGCGATACCAGACTAACAACGGGTACTTTCTTAGGGACGGGTTTACCGTTATGCGCATTCTTCGCCTTGCCGCCGACGTAGGTTTCATCTACTTCGACAACGCCGTTCAGCTTCTTGAAGTTTCCATTCTGCATAGCGTGGCGGATGCGATGGCACATATGCCAAGCGCTCTTATACGACAATTTAAGCATACGACTCATCTGCAATGCGCTGATACTTTTCTTGCTGGCGCATAGAATCGAAAAAGCAATCATCCACTTATCAAGGCCGACTTTGGTATTTTCAAAGATGGTGCCACACGTAACGGTGTACTGACCTTCGCAGATCCGGCACTGGTAGAGACCAGTGCGGCAGGATCGGCCTTCCAACTTGGTGGACTCGCCGAGGGTGCCGCAGTGATGACAGACCGGACCCGACGGCCACAGCACGCTTTCTAGGTAGGTGCGCGCGGTGTCAGAATCGGGGAAGCGCTTCACGAGATCGATCAGATTGAGCGCGCCGTCGGTGTCCATGCGCGCAGTCATACCCCGACGGTCTGACAACGACAATGCCGAGAGATCAGCGACGGGGTTTTTGTGATCGCCACTTCGTCATGGTTTGTCAGGTTTGTTTCTGCCGCGGCTTCTTATGTCTGCGCCCGTCGGCTGGGTTCTCTTCCAGTAGCTCCAGCCCCACGTCTGCCCACGACAAGCCCAGCGCCGGCACGGCGAGCAGCGCTTCGATCGTCTTGCGGCTGATAAAAAGTCGGGTCCGCTCGACGTTGGCGATCGTCTTGTCGTTGAGTCCGGTCAAACGTCCGAGGGCCATAAAGGTCAAGCCCGCTGCCGTCCGGCGCTCTCTGACCAAATCGCCGAAGGTGCCGCGGCTGTCCTTCTGGACGCCGGCGATCGCGGCCTGGGTGATTGCAAGCCAGCGCCGCCACTTCTCGACGCGGTAGCTCATGTGCAGCGCTTGCGTGAGGTACGCCTTGCAGGTTTCCCGCCCGTCGCTGTCGGCCCTTTGTGAGAAGCGATGTGCTTCCTGCCTCCAGCGCTGCATACGTGACCAGTCTCGATAGATCCGACGTTCCAGCCATGCCGCGTCGATATATGGCAGGCGATCGACCTCGAAAACCGGCATGTCGTCGGCATCCCGCCCCCTACGGCGCGGCCGGGCCATGATTCCCATCGCTCGTCTGCGCAGACAACACACTGCGAGCTGCAATCCGCCCACAGAGGCGCATCAACAGCCGCACTTGGCGACGAAGGGAGGGGAAGATCTTCAAGCGGCGACGAGAACCACGGCGAGTTGTTGTGTTCGGCATGCCGCGGAGCATGATGCTAAATTTAGCATCGTCCAAATTTTAATGCGGAATTACGCATCAGATTCGGTGTTACAGACGCAAAGTGACCCGGAAGGCGCCGATGGACGTTCCGCTCTCTAGCAAGCTCAGCCAGCGATTAAGGCTGGCCCGAGAGAAGCGGGGTATTTCCCGGCGCGATCTGGCCGCTCGTCTCGGCGGCGATAAATACTCAACCCTCTCGAAGATCGAGGAAGGCGACAGTATGCCGGGAATCGATACCGTTGAATTGCTGGCGCGTGCGCTTGGAGTCTCGGCGGGATGGCTGGCATACGGGGAGGGAATTGCTCCGGCTTGGGAGGACGAGAAAAAAGCAGAACCGACGGTTTAATAGGTCTTGACTGAAAATGCCGAAAGACTCTGCTTGCTAATGTGTTTCTTCTTCCTTGGATGAATCATCAGACTCAGATGATTTTGAATCACTTTTCTTTTCTGCATTGGCTGGCAGTAATTTGACTTCTGAATTTAATATTTTCAATGGTTCTAACAATAGTGTTTGCGCCGCAGGAGTAGTGTTCAACGATCTAGATATCTCAGCCCCCTGATTGACAAGGCCGAGAAGTTTTTCCATGCCAGTCATCGCTGAATTTATTGCTTCATTTCGATTTTCCGAACTAACCCCTTTGGCTCTTGATTCAATTAAGTCCACAATTAAAGTCCGTGCGGCTTCTTTGGATACAGTTTCAACGGTTTCGATCATGCTATTAAGTGTTTTTTCTCGTTCTGTACGAAGGCTATTATTTTCTCTGTCGGAATTCAAAGCATGTACAAACAACTGCGTAGCAGCCTTTTGTTTGTGGCGATCTGCTTGCCATATTTGGCAGCAGTTTAAAAAGCCGCATATGTATAAGTACAAATCTGGAATTAAAGTGGTCAAGATAATCCAATCAGACCCTGTGTCGAACCCTCGAAGTTCTAGCGTTTCACCAAATAATCTCATAGAGTGATCATCAAAAGCCTGATTTAAAACCCCGACAAATGTTTCCAACTGTCTCAAATTCTTGATTTTGGGCAATTTGATATAAATTTCTTGTGCGCCACTTTCTGGAATTGTTTGCAATAGTGTATTAAGCAATGTGCTTCCTTTGTTGTACAGGACTTCTAGAAGTTTGCTGAATTCAGAAAATAGATGTTTTTCAAGAATCACATTGTCGCGATATTTGTATACGATGTGATTCTTGATTTTATCAATTTCTGTTTTCAGTGAGTTTAGAGAATACAGAACTTCACACGAATATCTCATATCATCAAGTCCAGTCACATGAACCATGCTTGGATTATCTTTATCTCCCTGAGCTTTAATCTGTAACGTGGGGAGATACGCTTCTAGTTTGGCGATCATTTCAGATAGGCGCATAGTTCGCTTCATAGTCGATCAACCTTTGATTTTGCAAGCTGAATCCAGCCAGCGACGAGAACTTACGAACCCCCGAGAGGGAATCGTCGAGAGCGACGCTGTGTCAGCCCATATGAGTGCAGTCAAGCCATCACGACCAGGCTTCATGATTGGCCCGACCTGTTGTGCTGCACATGGCCGGACTTTGACTAGTCTATAGTTCCCCCTCCTTGCCTATTACCAGAGCTCCGCCGACATCACCCGGCTCGTCCAGACCTACGGCTCGGGAGCCTACCGGATCAGCGGCATCGACACCGTGAACCTGGCGCTGCAGCAGGCCGATACGCTGTTTATCGGCTGGACCGTGGTGGTGTTCTATCAGCTCGCCAGCGATCCGCCGCGCCACCTGACGCTCTCTGATGGCTTCGAGCGCCTGGCGGCGGGCACCGCCACCCTGACCACCGTCAACATCAACAATGTGAACACCCCGGCGGCCGCGGTGAGCGGACAGCTCGGCGTCGTGGCTTACGGCGGCAACTCGGACATCGTCGGGGATCAGCTGCTGGTAAATGGGACTGCGCTCAGCAACACCCAGAACCCCGCCAACAACTTCTTCAACCGCACCAGCACCGTGCTCGGCGCCGCGGGTCCGCGGGCCGGCGATCTGCCGCAGTTCTCGGGCCGGCCAGGCTCGATCAGCGGCCTGGATATCGATGTGGTCGATATGAGCAGCGCGCTTACGACCAATGCCACCAGCTTCTCGGTCGTGACCAACACCACCGCCGATACGTACTTCGTCGGCTCGGTCACGACCGCCGTGACGACGGTGCGGCCGGTCTTCAGCGGGACCACCAAGCTCGTCGCCAACCTGACCCGCCAGGACGGCCGCTTCCTGCCCGGCGATGTGCTGGAGTACACCATCACCGCGCAGAATAACGGCAACGACACCGGCAACCGCGTAACGGTCACCGATGTCCTGCCGGCCAACGTGACTTTCGTCTCCGGCTCGATCAATGTCCTCACCGGCGCCAACCTGGGGACCAAGACCAACCAGGCGGGCGATGATCAGGGCGAGTATGACGCGGCGACGCGCACCGTCACGGTCCGGCTGGGCACCGGCGCCAGCGCGACCACCGGCGGCACGCTGGCGATGGGGGCGTCCACGAGCTTCCGCTTCCAGGTGACGATCAACAGCGGCGCCACCGGCACGGTGAGCAATCAGGCGGTGATCAGCGCGCTCGGTGAGACCGCGGCGAACCAGGGCTCGACGACGCCCGTGACGTGGCCGACCGGCAACGGGCAGCAGCCCGGTCAGCCGACGGTGATTACGATTACGACCTGCGCCAACAACTCCGACTGCACGGCGCAGGCGCCGTTCTGCGATACTGGCGCGGTGCCGCCGCAGTGCATCTGCCGCAACAACGCCGACTGCCCCGGCACCCGGCTGTGCAACCCCCTGACCATGCAGTGCGTCGAGTGTCTGCCGCTGGTGACGACCAACTGCAACCCCGACACGGTCGGCGGCGCCTGCTTGCTCAACCTGATGTGCGGCTGCGTGACCAACGCTGACTGCAATGGCCGCACCTGTAATACTGCGACCGGGATGTGCGCGGCGATCAGCACCGATCTGAGCCTGGCGCTGACCCGCGCCCCGACGGGCATGATGGTGGCGCCGGGCACCGCGCTCACCTACCAGCTGGTGGTGACCAACAAGGGGACGGCGACGGTGACCGGCGCGCAGCTTGACACCAGCCTGTCGCCGGCCGGCGCGGTGAGCTGGACGTGCCTGAGCAGCGGCGGCGCGCAGTGTCCGGCGGCCGCGGGAACGGGGGCGCTGTTGACGCTGCCCGCCATCCCGGCCGGCGGCGCCCTGATGTTCACCTACTCGACCGTCGCGGCGTCGGATCCGGCCAGCTCGGCGATCGATTTCACCGCGACGATCATGCCGCCGCGCGGCTTCCAGGACGCAAACCCGATCGACAACACGGTCGCCGACAGCGTCCTCGTGGGCCTCCTGCCCGGCGGTCCCGATCTGACGGTGACTGTCGATGAGGAGAAGTCGCCGACCGACGCCTCGGTCACCTATACGATCAACGTGACCGACAACGGGCCGGGCCCGGCCGCGGGAGTCACCGTCACCTATCAGGTCCCCGGCGATGCGACCGTCGACCTGCTGGGCGGCGAGGGCTGGGACTGCACGCTGCAGGGCCGCGAGGTGATCTGTACGCGCACCGCGCCGATCGAAGAAGGGCAGACCGTGATGATCAAGCTCGTGACCCACGCGACCGGCGACCAGAGCTCGGTGCCGCTGCAGGTCTCGGTGACCGCGACCGATCCGGCCGGCAACGCGCTTACCGATCCGAACCCCGGCGACAACCAGGTGGACCGGGTGACCGACCTGGAGCGCTTCCGGCTCTTCGGCGGTGGTCTGAGCTGCACGTTCAGTCCGGGGGCGGGGCCGCTCGGTGGCGCCGCGGGGGTGGGGCTGTGGCTCGCCGCCCTCATGGCGCTGGCGCTTTTGCGCCGCCGCGCGCGCGGCTGAGGCTCTCCGGGCCGGGTTGCTGCGGTGACCCGGCCGGCGCCCAAGGACCGCTGACCGCGCCGTTTCTTTTGTCCCTCCTCTGCAAACTGTGCTAGCCCCAGAGCTTGATGAAGCTCCTGCTAGTCACAAGCCCGATGATCCAGGTAAACACGCCGTACCCGGCCACCGCCTACCTCAAGGGCTTCCTGGACGAGCACTTCGCCGACGGCTCGCTGGTCACCGTGCAGGCCGACCCGGCGATCGAGCTCATCTCGCGGCTGTTCAGCCGCGCCGGACTTCTGCAGCTGAGCAGCTCCCTGCCCCGCAAGCGACCGCCCGAGCTCGATTTCTTCGTCGAGGCGCTCGCCGACTACGGCGCCCAGGTCGAGCCGGTGGTGGCGTACCTGCAGGGTAAAAACCCGGGCGTGGAGAAAAAGCTCGCCGCCCGCAAGCTGGTGCCCGAGGGGCCGCGCTTCCAGGGCCTGCACGCGCCCGGGCCGCTGCGCGAGCAGTTCGCGCGGCTGTCGCAGCCCGACAAGGCGCAGCACGTCGCTTCGCTGTTCCTCGATGACCTCGCGGACTACTATCGCCTCGGCGCCGACTCGCGGTTCGAGTTCGCCCGCTACGGGGAGAAGCTGGCGGCGTCGCAGACCTCGTTCGATGAGCTGGCGAAAAACCTCGCCGCTCGGCCGACCCTTGTCGATCGGTTCCTTGATGAAGTCACCCGCGCGCTCTTGTCCCAGCATGCGCCCGACGTGGTGGGAATCTCGGTTCCTTTTGCCGGCACCGTGTATGCGGCGCTGCGGATGGGAGCCCTGGCGCGCGCCCGCGGCCTGCCGGTCATCCTCGGCGGCGGCTACGCCAACACCGAGCTGCGCCGGCTGACCGACCCGCGCGTGTTCGACTACGTGGACTACATCACGCTCGACGATGGCGAGCGCCCGCTGCTCTGCCTCCTCGAGCATCTGCAGGGTCGGCGCCCGCGCGCGGAGCTGTTCCGGACCTACTACCGGCAGGACGGGCAGGTCCGCTTCGCTCACAACCGACAAGAGGCGGACATTCCGTTTCGCGACTCCGGTACGCCTTCCTATGCCGGTCTGCCGCTCGATCGCTACATACCTTTATTCGAGATGCTCAACCCGGTGACGCGGCTGTGGAGCGGCTACTTCTGGAACAAGCTGACGCTCGCCCACGGCTGCTACTGGCGGCGCTGCTCGTTCTGTGATGTCTCGCTCGACTACATCGGCCGCTACGAGACCGACAAGGCGGCGCGCCTTGTCGACAAGATGGAGAAGATCGCCGCTCAGACCGGCCGCCACGGGTTCCACTTCGTCGATGAGGCGGCGCCGCCGGCCGTCCTGCGCGCGCTATCGGAGGAGCTCCTCAAGCGCCGGCTGCCTTTTACCTGGTGGGGGAACATCCGCTTTGAGAAATCGTTCACCCCCGCGCTCACCGCGCTCATGGCCGCCGCCGGCTGCATCACGGTGACCGGCGGTCTGGAGGTGGCGTCGCCGCGGGTGCTGGCGCTGATCGAAAAAGGAGTGACGATCGAGCAGGTGGCGCGGGTGACGCGCGCGTTTTCGCGCAGCGGAGTCCTCGTCCACGCCTACCTGATGTTCGGCTTCCCGACCCAGACCGAGCAGGAGACCGTGGACTCGCTGGAGGTAGTACGCCAGCTGTTCGTCCACGGCTGTCTGAAGAGCGCGTTCTGGCACCGCTTCGCCGCGACCGTGCACAGTCCGGTCGGACATGACCCGGAAAAGTACGGCATCAAGGCGCTGCCGCGCCGGCCGGGTCCGGCGGGCCGGTTCGCCGAAAATGATCTCGACTTCCGCGACCCGACCCCGGCCGCGCACGAGCAGCTCGGCGAGGGGCTCAAGCGCGCCTTGTACAACTACATGCACGGGGTCGGGCTGGAGCTCGATGTCCGCGAGTTCTTCACCCGCCGGGTGCCGCGGACCCGGATCGCGCCGACGCTCATCGCCGAGGCGCTCGCGACCGCCGACGCCGACGCTGGCTCGGCGGCAGCGCCCGCGGGCTGAGCCGACCGAGTTATTGCAAGTTCAATAGCATCAGGGTTTCGCCGATAGTTCACACTCCAAGGCAGACAGCTCCGCCTCGATCTCATCGACGGTTGGCAGGCTGCCACGCAGCTCCTCTGGGAGGCTCTCGACGAGCTGCGTCTGCCATTCGGCGACACCCATCGGCTTGGCGATGCCGCGCAGCGCGTACTCGGCGACCAGGCGATTCTTGTCGCGGCAGAGAATGAGACCAATCGAGGGGGTTGTCCGTTGGATGCTTCAGCTTGTCATCGACGGCGTTAAGGTAGAAGTTAAGCTGTCCGACATGCTCTGGCTTGAAGCTGCCGCCTTTGAGCTCGATGACGACAAAGCAGCGCAGCTTGAGATGGTAGAAGAGCAGGTCAATGTAAAAGTCGCTCTTACCGACCTGAAGATGCACCTGACGACCGACGAACGAGAAACCGGCGCCGAGCTCGATCAGAAACCGGGTGATGTGCTGGACCAGGGATTGCTCGACCTCGCGCTCATGTGCCTGGGGACTTATCATGAGGAAGTCGAAGAGATAGGGGTCCTTGAGCGTCTCTTCGGCTAGATCGGACTGGGGCTTGGGCAGCCGCGCGTGGAAGTTGGTGAGCTTGGGAGCCTTGACCTGCCGTTCATACAAGCGCGCGTCGATTTGCAGGTACAAAATCCCGCGGCTCCAGCCGTGTTCGAGCGCAGCCTGGGCATACCAGACTCGCTGCGTGGGATCTTTGATCCGCTCCAGCAGGACGACATGATGGCCCCAGGGAATTTCGGCGACGGAAGGGGGCAGGAATTCAGCCAAATCCAATTCTCGCACAGCCTGTGCGAGAATTTCGCGTTCGGGACGGTGGGCGAGGTAAAAGGCGCGCATCCGCCACAGGTTGCTGGCCGACAAGCCGGCCACCCCCGGAAAGGCGGCTTTGAGGTCACGAGCCAGGCGCTCGATCACCGCGCTGCCCCAGCCCTGGCGGTCCTGACGTACGACTATATCGTGTCCGATGCTGAAGTAGAGTGTGAGCAACGTCCGGTTAGCAGCTTGGGCGGCGCGGAGCTGTGCTCTGCTGATGCGCGCTTTCAGATCGCGTAAGAACTCTCGATAGTCCGGCGGGAGCGCCGCGCTGGCCGTGGAGGGCTTGCTGGGCGGTGATATTGCCGACGACTTGGGCCGAGCGTGCTTTTTGGCCTTGTGCTCGCCAGGCAGGGCAGGCACCGCCTTGGGACGCGTCGATGGTGTTTTGGAAGGTCGAGATGGCATGTTGGTGTAGTCAGCGAACTCGAACCTTTTCTACAACAACACTACCGACGTCCGAAAATTGTTCTTTGATCCGGACGGCCGGGGGCTGATTTTGTTGGGCGAGAGACGTTTTGTCTGTTAGCGTCGCCGCCGATTTGTGCCTGCCGGCTGTCGCCAGTTTCGCGCGGCCGCCCGGCGTGCGGTTTCCTGTTCGTAGATATCCGGTGACCCCGGACCGAGGTAGACGATGAACGTAGCGCAGGACAAAGTTGTCTCCTTCACGTACACGCTGCGTGTCGCGGGCGAGGTAATTGACGAGGGCGATCTGTCTTATATCCACGGCCACGAGCAGATCGTGCCGGGCCTGGAGGAGGCGCTGGTCGGCAGCGCCAGCGGCGCCAAGCTCAAGGTCGCGGTGCCGCCCGACAAGGGCTACGGCGAACACGATCCGGAGCGCATCCAAGTGGTGCCGCGCAGCGCCTTCCCCGACGGCGCGCCGCTCAGCGTCGGGGCCCAGCTGCACGCCGAGGACAGCGACGGAAATCCGCTGCGCATGACCGTGCTGGCGATGGGCGACAAGGAGGTCAAGCTCGACTTCAACCACCCGCTGGCCGGAGCGACCCTGGACTTCGAGGTCGCGGTCACCGAGGTCCGCGCCGCCACCGCTGAAGAGCTGGAGCATGGCCATGTCCACGGGGCAGACGGCCATGACCACGACCATGACCATGACCATGACCATGACCATGATGACGGCGACGGCGGCGGGCACCACCATCACTAAAGCGGCGCGCCGCTGCGGCTTGCCCCTTGAAGTCGGGTGTCGTTTCCGTTAACTGATGGGTGCTGTGTTGCCCCTCCGCGCGGCATAAGGAGAAAGAGACAATGACGAAGCAGCTTGCAGGGACCAAGACCCATACAAACCTCAAGGACGCCTTCGCCGGCGAGTCGCAGGCGAACCGGCGCTACCTATACTTCGCCAAGGTCGCCGACGTCGAAGGTCGGCCCGACGTTGCGGGTCTGTTCAAGGACACCGCCGACGGCGAGACCGGGCACGCGCACGGGCACCTGGACTATCTCAAGTCGGCCGGCGATCCCGCCACCGGGCTGCCGATCGGCAACACCGAGAAGAACCTGAAGTCCGCGGTGGCCGGCGAGACCCACGAGTACGAGAGCATGTACCCGGGCATGGCCAAGCAGGCCCGCGAAGAGGGCTTCAGCGACATCGCCGAGTGGTTCGAGACCCTGGCCAAGGCCGAGAAGTCGCACGCCGGCCGCTTCAAAAAAGCGCTCGACAGCCTGGATTTCTAAGAGGCTGACCGCGGCCTCCACTTTAGCCTGAGCCCTGGCCCCGGCCGGGGCCCGAGATTAAAGTGGAAGCCGCCAGCCGATGTAGAGTATTTCGATGAGCCAGATCCCGCGCGCGCCCGCCCAGCCCCCCGCCTATAGCCCGCACGACCCGCGCTACTACGATGAGCCGGATCTGATCGCCGAGCTCAAGCGGACGTTCCAGATCTGTCACGAGTGCCGCATGTGCGTCAACTACTGCGGCTCGTTCCCCGAGCTCTTCGCGCGCGTCGATGCGGCGATCGACCGCGGCGCCGAAGGGGCCGAGACGCTCGGGCCGGACGACGTGCGCGCGGTGGCCGATCAGTGCTGGCAGTGCAAGCTCTGCTATATCAAGTGCCCGTACACCGCGGACGAGGGCGCCTACGAGCTCCTCGACTATCCGCGGGTCATGATGCGCGAGCGGGCGGTGCGCGCCCGGCGCGAGGGGATTCCGATCGTCGATCGGGTGCTCGGGGAGCCGCAGCTCATCGGGCGGGCGGGCTCGGGCACCGTCGCGCCGCTGGCCAACTTCGTGCTTGCCAGTCGCCTCCTGCGCAAGGTCCAGGAGAAGGTGACCGGCATCGCGGCCGAGTTCCCGCTGCCGCCGATGGCCGAGGAGCCGTTCTACACCTGGTTCGCGGCCCACGACCCGCTGCCCGGCGCCGGACAAGAGGGCGAGGTGGCGCTGTTCCCGACCTGCTACGGCGAGTACAACGTCCCGAGCGTCCTGCGCGCCGCGACCCTGGTGCTGGAGCACAACGGCTTCGCGGTGCGCTACCCGCGCGGCGACGCCGGCGGTCCCGATGCGTCGCCGACCTGCTGCGGGCTGCCCAACCTCGACGGCGGCGATGTGAAGGGGGCGCAGCGCAAGATCGAGCACAACGTCGCCCTCCTTCTGCCGCACGTGCGGGCGGGCCGCAAGATCGTGGTCACCGGTCCGTCGTGCGGGATGATGATGAAGAAGGAGTGGGCGGAGTACGTGCCCACGGCCGAGGTGCGCGAGGTCGCCGCCGCGACCATCGACGCGATGGAGTTCCTGGTCACCCTGGGGCGCAAGAAGAAGCTCCGCCGCGAGTTCCCGCGGAGCCTGGGCACCGTCGCCTATCACGCCGCCTGCCACCTGCGGGCGCAGAAGATCGGCTTCCCCGGCATGCGCGTGCTCGGCATCGTCAAGGACACTGAAGTGCGCATGGTCGAGGAGTGCTCGGCGGTGGACGGAACCTGGGGGATGAAGGCGCAAAACTACCAGACCGGCCGCAAGTACGCCGGCAAGCTGGTGCGCGGCATCGCCCACGCCGAGCCGGCCACCGTGGTCAGCGACTGCAGCCTGGCGGCGCAGCGCATCGCCTTCGAGAACCAGGTCCAGGTCCTGCACCCGATCGAGGCCCTGGCCCGCGCCTACGGCCTGGTCACTGCTCCCAGCCCACCACCGGCAAGCCCGGCGTCTCCGGCCGCGCCGGGGTCGGCCGGCTCCGACGCCGCGCCCGGCGGCCACTAGGGGTCCCATGCAACCGATTTCCCGCAGCGAGCTCCTGCCCCTTGGCGAGTACGAGCAGATCCGTCCGCACTTCCGCGCCCGCATCGTCGAACAGAAGCGCGCCCGGCGGCTCCTGGTCGGCGATTTCATCTCGGTCCTGTTCGAGAACCGCGACACCGTGCTGTTGCAGATCCAGGAGATGCTGCGCACCGAGCGGATCACCAGCGAGGCGGCGGTCCTGCACGAGCTTATGACCTACAACGAGCTCATCCCGGGCCCGGCGCAGCTGAGCTTCACCCTGTTCATCGAGCTCCCCGACCGCGACCTGCGCGAGCGCACGCTGGTCGAGCTGGCCGGCCTGGAGAGCCAGGTCCACCTGGAGATCGACGGCGCCGCATTCCCGGCGGTGCAGGAGCTGCCCGTCGGCCACCGCGCCGACCGGACGACCGCCGTGCACTACTTCAAGGTCGACCTGAACGCCGACGCACTGGCGGCGCTGCGCGAGCGGCGCGCCCAGGTCGCCCTGGTGGTGGCGCACCCGCGCTGCC
>DAOMZC010000023.1:12081-20914 GCA_035437965.1 Pseudomonadota bacterium | reverse complement strand
GGAGCACATGTTTTCGCACATCATGATCGGCAGCAACGACCAGGCCCGGGCCAAGACTTTTTACGACGCAACCCTCGGGGCGCTGGGTGCCAAGCCCGCGCTCATCGACGACAAGGGCCGGCTGGTCTACCGGCATAACGGCGGGCTGCTGATGGTGACGAAGCCCATAAATGGCCAGCCGGCTACGGCGGCCAACGGTGGAACGATCGGCATCGCGTGCAGCTCTCGCGAGCAGGTCGATGCCTGGCACGCCGCCGGCGTGGCCAATGGCGGCACCAGCTGCGAGGATCCGCCGGGCGTGCGCGTGGGTAGCACCATGAAGCTCTACCTCGCGTACCTCCGCGATCCGGATGGCAACAAGCTGTGCGGCCTGTACAAGGTGGACTGAAAAAGGTCTGCCAGCGCCAGCGGCAGGCCCGCCGCTTGACAACTTCCATGCACTACCCGAGCTTCGTAGGATGAAGTTCGCTGATGACCCGCCGTCCCCTCAGGCACAGCGCCGGCAGCCGCTGGCGGAGCTGGGCTTCCGCTTCTGCTTTGTGTACTTCAGCCTTTATATCTTCTTTACCCAGATGCTCACCATCCTGTTCATCCTACCGGTCGGTGAGCTGCCCGAATTCGGCGCGCTGTTCCCGATGCGCCATCTTGTCTTGTGGGTGGCCCGGCATGTCTTCAAGGTCGAGCATACGCTGGTCGTCACGAACAGCGGCAGCGGAGACAAGATCTACGACTGGGTGCAGGTGGCCTGCATACTCACCCTGGCGACCATGGCCACCGCCGCCTGGAGTGCGATCGTCCGGGGTCAATCTCCCTCGGCACGCCTCGTCAAGTGGTTCCGGCTGGTGGTCCGCTTCGCGGTCAGCGCGACGATGATCAGCTACGGCATGGTGAAGGCGATTCCGCTGCAGATGCCGGCGCCCCAGCTCACCCGGCTGCTGGAGCCGTTTGGGAACTTCTCGCCGATGGGCGTGCTGTGGTACTCGGTGGGCGCCTCGCACCCCTATGAGATCTTCGCCGGCTCTGCCGAGCTGCTCGCCGGTGTGCTGCTCTTCCTGCCGCACACGGCGACGCTGGGGGCGCTGGTCTGCCTGGCCGATGCGATCCAGATTTTTACCCTGAACATGACCTACGACGTACCGGTCAAGCTCCTCTCTTTTCACCTGGTCCTCTTCTCGCTGTTCCTGCTGGCGCCGGAGGTGCCGCGGCTCCTTAACGTACTGCTGCTCAACCGTCCGGCCGCGCCGTCGCCGCAGCCGCCGCTTTTCAGCAACCCGCGCCGCAACCGGATTGCCACCATCTGCCAAGCGGTGTTCGGCGCCTATCTGGTGGGAGTGAATCTCTATAGCGCAATACAGGGCTGGTACAGCCATGGCGGCGGCGCCCCGAAGTCACCGCTCTACGGCATCTGGAACGTCACCACGATGTCCATCGACGGCCAGCTGCGCTCCCCGCTGATCGGCGACTACGACCGCTGGCGCCGCGTCGTGTTCCAGACGCCGACCACCATGAGCTTTCAGCGCATGGACGACACGCTGGTTCCCTACACCACGGCGATCGACATGAACGCCCGCTCGCTGAGCCTGACCAAGGCGAGCGACAAGAGCTGGAAGGCGCTCTGGACGTTCGAGCGAGCCGCCGCGGAGCAGCTGAGCCTTGATGGCGACATGGACGGCCATCACATCCACATGCAGCTGCAGCTGTTCGATCACAGAAAGTTCCTCCTTTTGAGCCGCGGCTTCCACTGGACCCAGGATTACCCCTTCAACCGCTGATCCAGGCGCGCTCGGCGCAGACCCTCAACCAGGCGATTACTGCGGCTGGAGTTCTGGCGCATCGCTCAGCGCCGCTGGATCATCTGCTCGAGGTTGTACATCTGCCGTGCCTTCGGCGCCGCGGCGGCGGGGCTCGGCGCCGGCGGTGACTTGGCCAGGTCTGCGTTCACGTCCCCGTCGAAGTTATACTGCGGACGTTCACGCTGCCGCTCGTTTTCCGCCTGCTGCTGCGCGAAGCGGTCCCACATCGCCCGCGGCAGCGTCAGCGCGTAGGCAAAGTCGAAGTGCTCGCGCTTGCCCTGCGTCGCATCGAACCGCCAGGTCAGCAGGCCGTTGGCGTCCTTGTGATCGAGCGTCCGCGAGGCGCCCAGGAACTTCGTCTCGATGCTCGGATCCGCCGAGACCGGGAACTGGTCGTAGATCAAGAGCTGCCGGCTCTTGCCCGAGTAGTTGGCGACCTCGATCTGCCACTGATTGGTGATGGTGACCTTCTTGGCGAACACGCCCGACCCCTCGACATCCCCCTTTAGCAGCGTGCGCTTGACCTGCAGCCGCTGATCGGGACCAAGGTAGATGTCAAAGTCCTCGCCCGCCGCCGCCAGGTGACTGAACGCCGAGGTCCCGACGAAGTTACCGTCCAGAAACACCGAGACCTTGCCGAGAAAAAGCGGCATCCCGGTGCCGTTATTCAGCCGCGCGCGCAGGAACACCTGGGCCGTCAGCGAGGGTATCGCGACGTGCAGCAGGTTGGCCGCGAGCTTGCTGGTCTTGAGCATGACCTGGTGATCCGCGTTGTCGCTGGCGATGGTCTCGCGCCCGGGGAGCTGCACGGTCAAGGTCGTCGAGGAGAGCGCCTCCCCCGCCGACGACTCCGCCGGAGCATTGTCCTCTGCGCGATTGTCCGCGCCCCCCGCGCGCCGCGTGCTCCCGCCGGGCGGCGTGAGTGAGCCCGCGGTGACCCGCCACGCTTGCAGCGCCCCGGGCGCGGTGCCGACGGCGGGGCGCGCGGTGGACAGGGTCATGCTGACGTCTTCCCAGGCCTCGCCCGTGGTCTGCCGGATGTTGGCATTGGAGACCAGGGAGTACGCCCCCCCTTCCGCCGAGCCGCGCAGGTCGTACAGCGGCGTCCACGAGACGTTGGTGACTGTGTACTCCAGGGACACCTCGCCGTCGGCACCGGGCTTGCCGTGATAGGTCACATCCACCTCGAAGGACGAGCGGCGGCGCGCCGTCATCGCCTCGTTCAGCTTGCGGGCCGCCTCGTCGCGCTCGCGCTGTAGGTTCTGGAGCATCAGGTTGGCGGCGCGGAGCTTGACCTGGTAGCTGCCGCGCCTCTCTTCCATGAACTCGACGGCCGCCTTCCAGCCGTCCGTCTTGATCGTGCCCAGCCGCAGCTCGTGATCGCTCTGCGCCGTGGTCAGGGCTGCGAGGTTGCCGAGCAGGCGGAGCTGCTCGGTGAAGTTCGCCGCCCGGTCGCGCTCGGCGTTGAGCTTTTGATCCAGCTGGTCGACGGTCAGCTTGAGCGGGTCGGTGAGCCACTCACGCTCCGACGCCGGCTCGGTCGGCCGAACGGAGACGCCGGTGATGGTCACCCCCTTGCCCGCCGCGCGCACCGAGTCGCGCACGAGCGCCACGGGGAGGCTGTGGAACCGCACGGCGCCGCTTCCCTTGTCGGCTGGCAGCGCCTGGATGCGGCGCACCACGGCGCGATCGGAAAAGACGATCACCGAGTCGATCTTGCCGGTAACAGATAACGAAGGCGTTTCAGCGCGGGCCGGCTGGGCAAAAAGAACGAGCAGCGCCGTGAGCAAGCATTTCCGGATCATCACCAAGCTCCTGAGCCAATGCCCTGTTGGGCAAGCGGGCTGAGTGAACGCTTGAGCACACGGAACGATCTATCGACTTAGAGCCGCGGGGTGATGCCCAGCGAGGGCGGGCAGCGACTGCTGCTGCCGTCGCAGCAGGCAGTGGCGTCCTGTTCCACCCCTGACCGCGCCGCACCCGCAACAACCGCAGCGCCCTGCGTCCCTTGCGCGCGCGGACCTGCTCGCGGCATTTTTGCGGGCATCTTCCCTATAAGGAGATGATATGGAGCGACTGGCTCACCTCATGGGGTCGCAGCTCGGGCTGACTGCGTAGATGATGCGCGCGGCTTCGCCAGCCGCGACCACCTGGCGCTCGCTCAGGCCCAGCGCAGAGCCGGCGGTCAGCGCGCGCAGGGCAGCGCTGGCCAGGACCTCTCCCGGAGCGGCCAGCGTCGCCAGCTCAATTGCCTGCTTCACCGCTTCGCCAGCAAGCGTGGGTGATGGCGACAGCGCCCCCATCTCCAGGCCGGCGGACACCGTCAGGCCCTGGGCCGCGGCGGCAGCGGTGATGGCCAGGCCGCACTGCGCGGCGCGCACCGGCCCATCGAAGTAGGCGACCACCGCATGGTCAACCAGAGTGTCGATGGGAAGTGCCCGGTAGTGCATCAGCTCGCGGCGCACCAGGTTCAACACCGCGCTCGGCAGCGGCGCTCCCGCTGCCGTCACCGCGAGCACACAGCCGGCGAAGCTGGACGAACTCAGTAAGGATGGCAGACCGGCCAGGAATGTATGCAGCGCGTCCAGGACGGCATCAGTGTCGCCGGCCCAGGGGACGTGATCGGCGCCTGGAAGGATGTGCAGCCGCGCGTCGCCGATGTGGGCTGCCATGGCCCGACTCTCTTGGACCACGCGGTGGCGATCCTCAGCGCGATGCATGACCAGCGTGGGCACGCGCAGGGACTTGAGAACCGGCCACGCGCTCTGTTCCTCGCCCAGCCGGAACATCGCTGCCGCCCGGCTGGGGCTGGCGCACAAGCGCAGATAGGAAGCCCACCACCGCCGATAAGAGACATCCTGGCTCAGCGATGGGGCCAGGGTGTCGACGAACAGCGGGCCGCCCCACTCCGCGCGTATCATGGCCTGCTGCTGCGCGAGCAGCTCGCTCGCGTCAGGGGCCCCCGAGGGGTCACCGCTGCGGCCGGCGGCGCAGCGCCCGCCCCCGAACAACAAAAGAGCCCGCGTGCGCTCGGGCCGGGTCGCCGCCAGCACCGCCGCTGGGATGCAGCCATCCCCGATCCCGAACAGGACCGCGCGATCGACGCCGGCATGGTCCATGATGGTCAGGATGTCGTCGACCTGCCTCTCGATGGTGCATGGCTCGCCGCTGGCAGCGGCGAGACCGCAGCCTCGCCGATCGAACAAGATCACCCGCGCCAGCGATGCAAGATGGCGAAGGAACGTGGCGACCTGCAGGCTCTGCCAGAGCTGCTCGAGGTTTGAGAGCCACTCCCAGGTGATCACCAGGTCGATGGCGCCGTGGCCGAAGCACTGGTACGCCAGATCGCCGTCACTGCGCTGGATCCAGATTGTCTGCGGCGCAAACAGCGGCACCTCCCAGTGGACGCTGCCGCCGGTGGTAACCGCCAGCGGCTGGCTGGCGCGGGCGTCCTCGATGCCGCGCTGCATGAGCTGGGCGATACGACCGTAGGCCTTGGCCCACGCATGCCCCGTCGAATCGGTCCACTCCGGATCGACGGTCGGCAGCACCTCGAGCAGCGCCTTGCCCATGAGGCCCAGGTGCCGCAGCTGCACTCCGTAGTGTGCATGGCGACGGCCAAGGTCGGTCAGGAAGGGCAAGAGTCGCTTGGGCTGGTGGAGGTTCTCAATTGTAAGCTGCAGGGCCGTCATCAGCATCCGCGCCTGGGGCTCAAGGTCGGCCGAGAACATGTCGCGCAGCTTTGGCTCCAGGGCGAAGAAGCGCTCATAGAAGCGCTCTGCCAGCACGTTCCCTTGTCGTCGGATGCGCAGAAACGAGGCGCTGACCCGGCTAACCTCGGCGTTGAGGTGCTCGCTATTGCCGGCCGCGAACGGGAGATAGACCGACACCAGGGCCTCGACTTCGTTGCGGACGACCTCCATCGATGGGCGCTCGCTGGGTGAACGCTTGATGCAGCGCTCGATCAAGGTCGTCAGCTCGTGCGGCAGCACCGGCATCTCTTCGCTAAGGCTGGGCAGGTCGTAGTGGCGGACAAACAGCGCCAGCTCGGGCAGCCCAAGCTGCGCGTGGGGTAGCTTGCCGACCAGCAGCTCATAAAGGAGCAACCCGAGGGCGTATACATCCGACAGCGGGCCCGCCGGCTGCCCGTTCCACAGCTCCGGCGCCATGAACAGCGGCGTACCGACGACCATGCCGGCCCCGGTCAGCCGATTCTGCAGGGCCTCCCGGCCGCACTCCCAGACCTGCATCTGCCGGGTCGGCATGCTGCTTATGTACTGCGGCGCGGTCGCCGCAGCGCCGTCCAGCTCTTCGGCGGCCACGCTCGCGGGGACCGTCGACTCGAGCGGGGTCGCCAGCACGGCAGCAGCAGGCTTGACGAACTGCGCCAGTCCGAAGTCGAGCAGCTTGACCTCTCCCCCCGAAGTCATCATGACGTTGGCGGGTTTTAGATCGCGGTGGATGATGCCGCAGTGGTGGGCGGCGGCGAGGCCCCGACTGAGTCCCAGCGCAATGCGGAGCACCGGCATCCAGTCCATGGGGCGCGGCAGCTCGTCCAGGGAGCGGCCCTCGACGTATTCGTACGCAAGGTAGGGCCTGCCCGCGACCTCGCCGATGCGATAGACGGAGACTACATTGGGGTGCTGCAGGCGGGCGATGGCCTTGGCCTCGCGGTGCAGCCGGTCGCGCGCGTGGGGATCGATAAAGTTGGCGGCAATGAACTTGATGGCGACCAGCCGCTCAAGCGAGGTATCCCGTGCCAGATGGACGGTCGCCATGCCCCCGGTCCCCAGCGGGCGGATTAATTCGAACCCATCGAACGACTGAGCCTTGATTGATCGATCGTCACTCCCTGTATGCACCACCCGCCTCCCCCTGTTGTAGGACGAGCTCATTTCTGATCCGCGAGGGAAAAGCTCGCGATTGCTCTGTGTCTAATCCTTCGCCCCCGGGTCTCGCATCGGAGGCGGCGAGTGCGGCGGCGGCGGCGGCGGCGGCGAGCGATGGGTCGGCGCGGCGGCCGGCTGCAAGTAGCGCATCTCTTCGACATCCGCGAGATCGACCTCGTAAGTGGTACGAACGTTCTCCTTGGCGACTCCCGGGTGCGACATCGCCGGAGACTTGGACCCAGGGGTGTCGTCAAGGTGCATCTCGGACGTGACCAGCAGGTCGGTTGGCGGTCGATGCGTGTCGAGCGCGTTACGCAACGCGAGGTCCACCGCCGTGACCGAGAGCTGCGCCGCCACCTCGCGGCTTTCGCCGTCCGGCGCATCGACTTGATGGTTGGCGGTAAGGGAGCATAGCCGCTGCCGCGCCGCCAGGTCGTGGCCATCAAGCCGCAGGATATAGTTCAAGAGACGAATTTCCTCCTGGCGGTCCGCGCCGTGATTCAGGATCGTCCAGAGCTCGGCCACGGCCTGCTTGTAGTCACGCTGAGCGACGTAAAGCTTGGCCAGCGGCTCACGCAGCTCGTGCAAGGAAGGATTGCCGACCAGCGCCGCGGTCAGGTGCGCGACCGCCTTGTCGAGCAGACCCAGGCGCAAGAAGGAATCGGCTTCGGCGATGATGGCCGATGTGTGCACGGGCGGCAGCTCGGCCGCCGTCCTCGCCGTGGTAGCGCCCGGTGGAGACTCGCTCAAGCGTTCCGCGGCGCCGGGCTCACCTTGCGGCCGCTGGGCGAGGACCGCGGTGGTGGCGCTGCTGGGCGCCTCCTGCCCCGGCGGAGGCATCCCGGCTTCGCGGCTCTTGGATTCCGGCTTGCGCAGCCGGTCGAGGACCCGAGCATACTCGTCCAGCCGGTTGGCGCGGTGAAGGGAGTCGGCGGCCACGCCCAGCTCGCGAACCGCATCTGCCAGCAGCTCCGCCTTTGCGTACTGCTCGGCGAGCAGAATACGCCGGTCGGTGTTGTCGGGCGACATGTCGACCAGGAGCTGCACCACCCCGAGCCCCGCCTTCACCTTGCCCTGCGCGGCGAGCGTCTGCGCCGCCAGCTCGTACGCCAAGGCGGCGCGATTCATCTGACCGAGCTTCCGATAGATTGCCGCCAGCGCGAGCTGGGCATCCACGTCGTTCGGCTTGGTGAGTAAAAGGCTCTTGTACGTAGAAAGGGCTTGCGCGGTTTCGCCTTCCGCGGTGAGAGTGTCTCGGCTGTGATGGCTAGACATGTCGACAGGCCTCTGGCGGCGCCTTCCCGACGGGTTGCCCGCTATTCATGTTGTCAGCTGCGGCCGAAGCCGACTGCGGCATCATGATAGAGCAAACGGTGTACCGATGGAAGCCCGCGAAGCTCGGCCCCTTGTAAGCGGCGTCAGCGCCACTTGAATGAGGCAGCCGGGGCAGAAAAGGGAGCCGCTGTCGGACTCGATTGGCAGCGCAAATATTGCGGCAGACCCTGGTCATCGCGCAGCTCATGCGGGCTGCGCGATGGCCAGGGGGACTGCAGTGCGCATTCGCGCCCGCCTGACGAGGTCAAAAAGCGCCGCGAGGCGCAAGTCACGCCATCGCGGCGAGAGCCCGAGCGGTTACAGAGCCAGCTCGCGCTCGGCGTCGGCCAGCGCGTAGCGGGCCATTGCCATGTTCGAGCGGGTGCGGTCGAGCGCCAGGTAGAAGAACACCCCAGGGCGCGACTTCAGCGGCCGGATCAGGTGGTACTGCTTGCCCAGCGAGATGAGGACATCCTCGATTTCATCCCGCAGCCCGAGCGCCTTCATCGCCTTGCGCTTGCTGCGCACCACCTCGGCGTTGCTCGCCGCGCCGAGCTCCATGTTGAGGATGCCGGCACCGCCCAGGAAGCCCAGACACATACCGCTGTCGCTATCAGCCAGGGCGGCTCCGATAAATCCCTCGACTGCCTCAAGCTTCATCAGGTTCTCTTTGATACTGTTCGAATTGAGCGCCATTTGGTCCTCCTTGGTAATATCGGCCGCGCTAGTGTCGGCCAGGTCTGTTTCGTAGATGATTTCCACGCTGTCTAGGAGCGCCAGCTCGCTGGACCCATCGGTCGCGGGCGGTGCCGCCGAGCTCTGCTCCGGCTCATCGTT
>DAOMZC010000023.1:0-11981 GCA_035437965.1 Pseudomonadota bacterium | reverse complement strand
CAAGCTCTCGTTCAAGCTCTCGTTCAAGCTCTCGTTCAAGCTCTCGTTCAAGCTCTCGTTCAAGCTCCCGGCTACTGCCTCTTCGCTTGCCCCGGTCCGCGGGTCCTCCGCTTCCGTGCTGCCGGCACCAGCCGACGGCACTTCTTCCCCGCCGGCCGCCTGCAGCCACTGCGCCTGCTCATCCTTGAGCCGGTAGGCCTCGAGCAAAAGTTCGGTTAGTGAGCCGTAAATGGTCACCTGTTTTGTCCGGCCGGGCTGCCAGCTGAAGCTGCCCTGCGGCCAGTTCATGATCCGGTAAAACGCGCTCGTCCCGCTCCACTTATCCAGGCGCGCGTGCACCGCCCGCCCTTGATCGAGCCAGATCTCGCCGCTCTGGTTGTCAAACTCGACGGTGATGACCCCCGTCTGGCTGGACAGCGCGTAGAGCTGCACGACATCCGCCAGCGTGGTGGTGGCGACGGCGCCGCGGAAGGCCGCCAGCGGGACCTCGCTCAGGTTGTCGATCACCTCCCTCAGCGTCCTGAAAGCGACCGGCTTCTGCAGGTAGGCAAACCCGCTGAAGCGCGAGTGCGCAGTCACCTCGGCGCTGGGAAAAGCGGTGATCGCGATGACCGGAATGCTGCTCCACTTCTTCTGGGCATGGATGATCAGCTCGAGCCCGTTTATATGGGCCATCCGAATGTCGGTGATCAAGACCGCCGGCCGCTGCTTGTCGATGACCGCAATGGCCTCGCGCGAGTCGGTGATGCCGATAACCGGGGTCGGAGCGAACTCCTTGCGGAGCATCTCCGTCGTCGAGTGGACGAGGTCAATCTCGTCATCAACCATCACAATCGGTCCGACTAAGGGAGTCTTATTATGTCTTGTCACTGTGTACATTCCATCAAGCCGACCTTCCCAGATGATTAGCTAGCGCCGTGCCAATCCGCAGACTCCCAAAGGACTCTGTTCTCACCGTCGGTGAAACAGAATCTGTCCGCGGCGCGCGGCGCCGCTACGCGCAGCACCGGTCTGAAACATACCAGCGCTGGTCCCTTTTGAACCGGACTGCAATTAATCAGGTGCAGTGAGACTGCGGATCAGACGCAGAATTTTCGCGTTTTCAGCAGATACGCGGAAGCTGCTCTCCGCTTAGTAGATCGAGGATGCGGGAGACACCGATGCGGCTCGTCAGGGAGACCTGGCCCTGGGGCTCGTCCGTCACCTGGCCGATCGCCGCCGCTCCCCTGCCCTGCGGATGCCGGCGCAGAATCGCCAGCGCCGGCGCGACCTGCTCCGGGGGAACGAAGGCCACCATCCGTCCTTCATTGGCTACATAGAGCGGATCGAGCCCGAGCAGCTCACATGCGCCGCGCACCGATTCCGGCACCGGAATGTGCTCCTCGTCTACACAGATGGCCTTGTGCGCAGAGGCGGCGATTTCGTTAAGGGCGGAAGCCAGACCGCCGCGCGTGAGATCGCGCAGGCAGTGCACATCGATGCCCGCGGCGAGCAGGTCGAGCACCAGGGGGGAGAGCGGCGCGCAGTCGCTCGCGATCGGGAGCTCGAACTCCAGACCTTCGCGCAGCGCCATGATCGCCATGCCGTGGCGCCCGAGATCACCGCTTATAATGACGGCGTCGCCGCTGCGCACGCTGCTTGGGTGGATGTGCAGGGCGTGCTCCAGGGCGCCGATGCCGGCGGTGTTCAGGTAGATGCCGTCTCCCTTGCCGCGCTCGACGACTTTGGTATCGCCGGTGAGCACCGCGACGCCGCACTCGCGCGCTGCGGCGGCGACCGAGGCGACGATGCGCTCAAGCTCGGCGATCGCAAACCCCTCCTCGAGGATCACGCTCAGGCTCAGGGACAGCGGCCGCGCCCCGCTCATCGCCAGATCGTTGACGGTCCCAAAGACCGCGAGCTTGCCGATGTCGCCCCCCGGGAAAAACAGCGGTCTTACAACGTAGGAGTCGGTGGTGAAGGCCAGCCGGGTCGGCGGCGGCTGGAATACGGCGCTGTCGTGCTCTACCTGCAGGCCCTGCGGGCCGAGGGTCTTTGCGAAGACCTCGCCGATGAGCTGCTGCATCATTCGCCCGCCGCCGCCGTGGGCCAGAAGGACTCGCTCGGGGCGGGAAAACGGCAGGCCGCAGCTTGGGTCCGGGTGGTCATCCATGGCGCTGCTCCACCTTGGGGGTGGTCGGCGGACGGCGGTATCTGTAGTACGCCGCGCAGGCGCCTTCGGACGAGACCATGGTGGCGCCCAGCGGCCGCTCCGGCCGGCAGCCGCGCGCGAACTGCGGACACTCGGGAGGCTTTTTGAGCCCTTGCAGGATCTGACCGCTGATGCAGCCGGTCTTCTCTTCCGGAGACTCCGGACCCAGCGCGAAGCGCTGCTCGGCATCCAGGAAGCGATAAGGCGCCGCGAGCTGTAGTCCGCTGTGCGCGATGGTCCCCAGGCCGCGCCAGACCTTGGGCGCGATCTCGAAGACCTCGCCAATCATCTTCTGCGCGGCGAGGTTCCCTTCACGGTGGACCGAGCGGGTATATTGGTTTTCGACCTCGGCGCGTCCCGCTTCGAGCTGCTCGATGCACATGGCGAGCCCCTGCAGGATGTCGCCCGGCTCAAAGCCGGTGACGACGATCGGCACGCGATGCTGGTGGCACAGCGGCTCGTACTGGCCAAAGCCGACGATCGTGCAGACGTGTCCGGGGGCGAGGAAGCCGTCGATGCGATGCGGTCCGGATGACAGGATCGCCGCCAGCGCCGGCGGCACCAGCACCTGCGAGACGAGCATCGAGAAGTTTGCCAGCCCGAGCTGCTTGGCGCGAAACGCCGCCATCGCGTTGGCCGGGGCCGTGGTCTCGAAGCCGACGGCGAAGAAGACGACCTGGCGCGTGGGATTTTCCACCGCTACCTTGAGCGCGTCGAGCGGCGAGTAGACGATCCGCACATCGCCGCGCTCGGCCTTGACCGTCTGCAGATCCGCCCGCGTCCCCGGCACGCGCAGCATGTCCCCGAAAGAGCACAGGATCACCTCGGGCCGCCCGGCCAGCCGAATCGCCGCATCGATGGTCGACATCGGCGTCACGCAGACCGGGCAGCCCGGGCCGTGAATGAGCTCTACGCCCGCGGGCAGCATCTGATCGATGCCGTACTTTACGATCGAGTGGGTCTGGCCCCCGCAGGCTTCCATGATCTTCCAGGGCCGGGTGACGAGCTTGGCGATCCGGTCGGCGTAGCGCCGCGCGAGCGCCGCGTCGCGGTATTCGTCGATGTAGGCCAGGCTCATTGAAGGCGCTCCTCACCCGTCCGATCGAGGTAGTCGAAGACGAACCGCGCCTCTTGCTCATCGATGATGGAGATGGCGAAGCCGACGTGCACAAGGACGTAGTCGCCGACCTTGGCTTCCGGAACATAGGCCAGGCTGATTTCTTTGAGCGCACCGCCAAGGCTCGCCTTGCCAACGCGGGCGAGCGCATCCTGACAGTCCGCGATCTCGACCAGCTGGGCGGGAACCGACAAGCACATACCTACCTCCGCAGCCCCGCCGCCGCCTGACCGACCGAGATGCCGCCGTCATTTGGGGGGACTCGTTGATTCCAATAGGGGCGAAACCCGGCCGCGCGCAGCCGGGCGACGGCCCGCTGGCAGAGCAGCGGGTTCTGAAAGCAGCCGCCGCTCAAGACGATCTGCTCGCTCCCGATGCGCTGCGCCACCGCGACGATCGCCGCGGCCAGGGTCTCGTGAAAGCGCGCGGCGATCTCGGCGACCGGCCGCCCGCGCTGCGCATCATCGCGGATGCCGCAGATCCACGGCTGCCAATCGAGGACGATCGGCGTGCCCCCCGTGAGCTGCAGCGGATACGGCTCCGCTGGCCCCGCGAGCGCGCGCGCGGCGCCCTCCAGCAAGATGGCCGCCTGCCCTTCGTATTCGGTGCGCTGGCGCAGGCCGAGCAGGGCCGCGACGCCGTCGAAGAGCCGGCCGATGCTGGAGGTCCTGGGGGCGCCCAGGCCGCGGCTGAGCGCTCGCAGGAGCGTCCGCAGCTCACTGGGGGTGAAGCCCGGGACGTGCTCGGCACAAGCCTCTCCATAAAGCTCATATAAGAGACCGAGCGCGGCGCGGCGCGGCTCGCGCGCGGCGGCATCGCCTCCGATCAGGCGAAACGAGCGTAGCGTGCCGGCGCGCAGCAGCCCCGATGCGTCGCTGCGCAGAAACTCCCCGCCCCAGATCGTGCCATCGCCGCCGTAGCCGGTGCCGTCCCAGGCGACGCCCAGATAGGGCTCGCGCAGCTGGTGCTCGATGACGCAGGACAGCACGTGCGCATGATGGTGCTGCACCGCCCGCGGCGGCGCCGACAACCCCGCGGCGATGCGCGTCGTGGCGTAGTCGGGATGCAGGTCGCAGACGGCTTGCACGTCTTTTATGCCGTACATGCGCAGCGAGCGGGCGAGCGACTCGCGATACGCCTGGACCGCCAGCCGGGTGTCGAGGTTGCCCAGGTGGGGAAACATTACGATCTTGCCGCCGCGGGCCAAGGAAAAGGAAGTCTTCTGATGCGGTCCCAGTCCGACGACCGGTCGCGCCGCGCCATCCCCCGGCGCCTCCTCAGACACGGGGAGCAGCAGCGGCGCATAGCCGCGGCCGGCGCGCAGCACCACCTGCGTGTCGGCGATGATGCGCACCACCGAGTCGTCTACCCGAGCGGCAATCGGGCGGTCATGGACGAGAAATAGATCCGTGAACCGACCGAGCCGCTCCCGGGCCTCGCACTCGCTGCTGCACAGCGGCTCATCGGCCAGGTTGCCGCTGGTCGCGACCGCGGCGCCCTCCAGTCCGTGCAGCAGCAAAAGGTGCAGCGGCGTGTAGGCCAGCATCAGCCCCAGGTCCAGTACCTCGGGCGCGACCGCGGCGCAGACCTCGGGCTCGGCATCGCGCCGGCGTGGCAACAGCACGATCGGCGCGCCGCTGCTGCGCAGAGCCTCCGCTTCAAGGTCCGAGACCGCGCAGAGGTGCCGGGCGTGGGCGAGGTCGCGGACCATCACGGCAAACGGCTTGGCACAGCGCGCTTTGGCCTTTCGCAGCCGGCTGACGGCGGCATCGCTGCGCGCATCGCAGAACAGGTGAAAGCCGCCAAGCCCCATGACGGCGACGATCTCCCCGCTGCGGAGGGCCGCGGTGGCGCGCCGCAGCGCCAGCTCGGCCTGCCCCACGACCTCGCCGCTCGCCCGCTTGAGGGACAGCGCCGGCCCGCACTGCGCGCAGCAGTTGGTCTGCGAGTGGAACCGCCGGTCCTCCGGGTCCTCATACTCCGCCTGGCAGGCCGGACACATGGTGAACCCGCTCATCGTGGTGTTTCCCCGATCGTAGGGGAGCGCGAGCAGCACGGAGTATCGCGGGCCGCAGCTGG
The DNA here is from genome assembly GCA_035437965.1 of Pseudomonadota bacterium. Classification (GTDB taxonomy): domain Bacteria; phylum Myxococcota_A; class Polyangia; order Palsa-1104; family JAEUJZ01; genus CALFML01. The sequence continues at coordinate 6,594 of DAOMZC010000023.1, read as the reverse complement.
TGCACGAGGTGAACGGATAGCCGGAGCGGCGATTTCTGGGGTCGAGGACCTCGGACGCGCACGCCGCGCAGGTCGCCAGATCGGGAAGGGCCTCGGCGCCCTGGCTGCCGCCTGCCAGCGAGGGGGCGATGTGGAAGTCGGTCTCGCGCGACAGTGGCATGGAGCGCCGGGTCGAGCGGCGAATCACCGCGTGCGCGGGCAGCTGCTGCGCGACGCGCCGCTCGAACTCCAAGATGCCGCCCTGCTGTCCTTGCAGCGCCAGCGTCACGCCCTGCGCGGTGTTGCGCACCCAGCCGGACAGGCCAAGCTCGCGCGCCAGCCGAAACGCGAGCGGCCGGAAGCCGACTCCCTGCAGCCGTCCCTCCAGCTCCAGCTCGCAGCGGATCGCGGTCATGGCGGGGCGGCCTGCGGCTCGACGTGCCGCTCGGCGGGGCGCAGAAAGTCGAGCCAGGCCGGCAGACCTTCACCGGTCTTGGCGCTGAGCATCAGAAGGGGCGCCGACGGGTTGACGCGGCGCAGGTGCTGGGTGAAAAGCTCGACGCTGAAGTCCAGGTGCGGCAGCAGATCGATCTTGGTCAGCACGATCAGGCTCGCCTCGCGAAAGAGCAGCGGATACTTGGCGGGCTTGTCCTCCCCTTCGGTCGTCGCCAGCAGCGCGATCTTCTCGCTCTCTCCCAGATCGAACGCCGCCGGGCAGACGAGGTTGCCGACGTTTTCCACGATGAGCAAGCGATGCGCCGCGGGACGTACGAACTCCCCAAGCTCGCCCTTGAGCATGGCCGCATCGAGGTGACAGGCGCTGTGGGTGTTGAGCTGCTTGACCTCGGCGCCGACGGCGCGCAGTCGCTGGGCATCAAAGTCCCGCTCTTGATCGCCGGTCAGAATCACCAGCTGAGCCCCCGCGCCCAGCCGCTGCACCGTTCGCTCGAGCAACAGCGTCTTGCCGGCTCCGGGAGAGCTGATGAGGTTCAGGGCGCGAATCTCGTGGCGGCGCAGCCAATCCCGATTCTGCGCGGCCAGCCGATCATTGCGCGCCAGCACCGACATCTGGAGCACGATGCGGCGGGGATGGGCAAGGGAAGACGCATGACGCTCCGCGTTGGCTTGCTGGCAACCACAGTCTCTGCACATGCGAAAAGCGCCTCCGTTACCTGCAGTCTACTGCACGTCGAGTTCCAATATACATAGCTCACGTCCGCGGACTATCTGGGTCGCCGACGAACCGCAGCCGGCGCAAAAGAGCTCGGCTTCCACCTCCGGGAAGCAGCACTGGCCGCACGCGGTGCACCGAAGCTCCAGCGGCGTCTCCTCCAAGACGAGCTTGGCCCCAGCAAGCGCGGTGTCGCCTGCCGCCTCGGCAAAGCACAGCTGCAGGCAGTCCGGCTCGACGCCGCTCCGCTGGCCTACGCCGAGCCGAATCGCGACGACCTGGGAGAAGCCCTCTTTCTGCGCGAGCTCGGTCACCTGCTCGACCAGGGCCTGCAGCAGCGACAGCTCATGCATGGGACTCCCCGACGAGAAGGGCCTGGCAGGTCTGCTCCAGGTTGCGCTGCGCGAGGGCGGACAGCTCCTCGCGCAGCTCCCATTCATAGCCCGGCAGGGCCAATAGAAAAGCGCGCGGGCGGCGGCCGTAAAGCTCGTCGCATAGAGACAGGACCCCGGCCGGGCTCGTGCTGTGGGTGGAAAACGTCACCTCGGCGGCCGGCGCCAGGGGCCGCAGCGAAAACGGCGCCGGCGCATCTTTGTCCACCGTCGCATCGATGAAGAGCACGGCGTCAAACTCCGCGATGAGGAGCGCATCTTCGATGCTCAGCTGATAGGCCGCCTCCAGGGTCACGCCCGCGGGGAGCGCCGTCTGGGCCAGCCGGTCGAGCAGCCGAATCCCCAGCCCGTCGTCCTGCCGCCCGACGTTGCCGATTGCATAGATGAGGAGCTTTTCCTCCGGCCGGCAGGAGAGTCGTTCCCGGATTCCGACCACGGTTCAGGCCCCCAGGCCGCGGCTCACCCGGCCCACCACTCGCTCTTTCCCATCGAGAAGCAGGACCTCCAGCGGCATCTGGCCGACCGCGTGGGTGGCGCAGCTCAGGCAGGGATCGTAGGCGCGGATCGCGACCTCGACCTGATTGAGGAGCCCTTCGGGAATCTCGCGCCTTCCGCCCAGCCGGTTCTTGGCAACCCAGGTCACCGAGCGGTTCATCGCCTCGTTGTTGCTGGTCGTCGAGACGATGAGGTTGCACATCGTGACCAGGTCGTCCTCCCCCACCCGGTAGTGATGAAACAGCGTGCCGCGCGGCGCCTCCAGCAGGCCCACGCCTTCGCTGCGCCGCGCCCCGGTGCGCACGAGCTCCCCGGCATACAGCTCCGGATCGGCCAGGAGGTCGCGGATCATCTCGGCCGCGTGCAGGACCTCGATGAGCCGCGCCCAGTGCATGTGCATCGACATGCAGTTGGGCCGGCCGCCGGTGTAGGCCTTGTACTGCTGAAACTCCGCCTGCGCGAGCGGCGTCGGGATGAAGTCGCAGGTGTTGAGCCGGGCGAGCGGACCGACGCGGTACCAGCCCGCTTCCTGCCCCAGCTTCTTGATGAAGGGAAACTTCATATAGGTGAAGCTGCGCACCTCTTCGGCCAGGTGATCCTGATACTCCCCATAGTCGATCTGATCGAAGATCTTCCGGCCTTCCGAGTCCACGGCGCGCAGCACGCCGTGGTACAGGTCGAGCGCGCCATCGGCCCGCACCAGGCTCAAAAAGTTCGACGGAAAGGCGGCAAAGCCATCGACCTGCTCGCGGTTTTTGCGGTGGTAGTCCTTGAACAGGGCGATCCCCTCCTGCGCCCAGGCGACCATCAGATCGGGATTGAGGTCCGGTCGGGCACTGCACAGCTCATCGCGCTCGGCGGGGGTGAGGTGCTTGTTGATCCCGCCGGGGATGGCGCCCGTGCCGTGGATCTTCTTGCCGGCGGTAACGCGGATGACCTCCTGCCCGAACTTGCGCATCAGCACCGCTTTTTTCGCCAGCTCGGGGAACGCCTGAATCAGGCCGATGATGTTGCGCTGCGCCGGGTCGGCGTCCATGCCGAACAGCAGATCCGGCGACGCCAGGTGGAAAAAGTGCAGCACGTGCGACTGGAACACCTGCCCATAGTGCATGAGGCGCCGCATCTTGTCCGCGGTCGGGGTCAGCACGGGCGCCCCGACGATCACGTCCATGGCCTTGGCGGCGCAGAGGTGGTGGCTGACCGGACAGATTCCGCACAGGCGCTGCACCAGGACGGGGATCTCCCAGTAGGGGCGTCCCTGCACAAAGCGCTCGAAGCCGCGGAACTCGACTATATGCAGGCGGGCGTAGACGACCTGATCATCGTCATCGAGCTGGATCGTCACCTTGCCGTGCCCTTCGACCCGGGTCACTGGATCGATCGTGATCTTTCTAGTCATGGCTCCTCGTGATCGCGCAGCGCGGGCCGCATTCGCGCGCCCGGTTCAGTCATAGCGGAGGTGCTTCACCGACAGCTCATCCAGGCTCCGCCCGGCCATCAGCAGGTTCAGCGCCTCCCATAATAGGTCGGCCTTGGGCGGGCAGCCGGGCAGAAAGCCGTCGATTTTTACGATCTCGTGACAGGGGTAGACTCGATCGAGCAGCGGCGGCAGCTCCTCGTCGTTGGGAATCAGCCGGTTGGCCAGCGTCGGCCCGTTGAGGTACGACTCGGCCAGCAGGTCCTTGACCGGGATGCCGTTGCGCATCGCCGGCAGGCCGCCGGTGATCGCGCACTGGCCGACCGAGATGAGGATACGGCAGTGCTGGCGGAACTTGCGCAAGATGCGGACGTTGTCGCTGTTGCAGCAGCCGCCCTCGATAAGGCCAACGTCGGCCGGGGTCGTGAACTCCTTGATGTCGTCAAAGGGCGACTTGTTGAACTCGACCAGCTCGACCAGGGATAATATCCGCTCGTCGATGTCCAGGAGCGACATGTGACAGCCGAAGCACCCGGCAAGCGACGTGGTCGCCAGCACCCACTTACGCTGGCTCACTGCGCGTCCCCCTGATCGAACCGGCGCTTGCCGATCGGGACCGTGAATGCGGTCCGCTTCTTGATGAGCGCGCCCACCGGGCAGATGTCCATCGCCCGCTGCGCCGTCTGCTCGGTGAGGGCATCGGGGTCGGAGGTATCGACGGTGATGTGGATGTCGTTGCCGCGCCCGGCGAAGCCGAACAGATCGTGGCCGTCTTTGGCCTTCACACCGCGCACGCAGCGCAGGCACTGGATGCAGCGGTTGTGCTCAATGAGCAGGTGGGGCAGCTCAGCATCGATCTTGCGGTGGGGAAACAGGAACGGGAAGCGCGGCGCCAGGACCTTGTAACGGTAGGCCAGGTGCTGGAGCTCGCAGCTGCCGCTCTTCTCGCAGCTTGGGCACATGTGATTGCCCTCGACGAACAGCATCTCCAATAGTCCCCGGCGCAGCTCCACGAGCTCGGGGCTCTCACTGTCCACCGTCATTCCGTAGGTCACCGGAGTGGTGCAGCCGGGAACGAACTTGCCGCTCACCTTGACCGTGCAGATGCGGCAGGTGCCGGCCGGCGGCAGGCTCTTATAGTCGCAGAGCGTGGGAATGTCGATGCCGTGCTCGCGCGCCGCATCGACGATCGACTGTCCCTCATTGGCCAGGAGCTCGGTGCCGTCGATGGTGACCTTGATGTATCCTTGCTCCATGGCTCACTCCTCACGAAGGTTCGGCGAGCGATGGGCCGCGGCGCAGGCATCGGCCACCGCATGTTCGAGGCTGAACTGCGACACGAAGTCCACGTCCTGCCGCACCTTGCCCGCGTAGTAATCGGCAAAGTTCTCGATCGTCGACAGCAGGGGGTTCGGAGCGGTCTGACCGAGCCCGCAGCGGGAGGTGGTCTTGACCAGCCGGCCGAGCTGGCGAATCGCCACGAGCTCGGCGGCGGTCCCGCTTCCGACCATGATCTTCTCAAGCGACTTGACGAGAAGGGCGTTGCCGGCGCGGCAGGGCACACAGAAGCCGCACGACTCGTCGCGGAAAAACTCCATCTGGTTGTGGACGATGGACAGGAGATCGCGGCCCTTGCCGAAGATCGTAAAGGCGCCGCCGGTCGGCAGATCTTCGTAACAGAGCTTGCGGTGAAACTGCCCCTGCGAGATGCATACGCCCGACGGACCGCCCACCTGAACCGCGAAGGCCTCGCGGGCCTTGCACATATTCAGGACCTCCTGCACGCTGAGGCCCCACTCGACCTCGTAGACGCCCGGCTCGTCGCAGTCCCCGGCAATCGACAGGAGCTTCACGCCCGCCGAGGCCGGCGTGCCCAGCCGGCGGAACCACTCCGGCCCGTTGCGCACGATCTGCAGGGCGCAGCACAGCGTCTCGGGATTATTGACGATGGTCGGCTTGTGGAGGTAGCCCGCGGTCACGGGAAACGGCGGCCGGTTGCGCGGCTGACCGCGCTTGCCTTCGGCGGACTCGATGAGCGCCGACTCCTCGCCGCAGATGTAGGCGCCGGCGCCCTGCTTGATGCGGATGTCGAAGCTGAACCGCGTCCCGAGGATCTTGCGGCCGAGCAGGCGGCGGGCGCGCAGCGCCTCCAGGGTCTGTTCCAGATGCGGTCGCAGGTAGGCGTACTCGCCGCGCAGGTAGAGGATTCCCTCGCGGGCCTCGACGGCGTAGCCGGCGATGGTCATGGCTTCGAAGACCATCTCGGCGCGCTCGGTCATGAGAACCCGGTCCTTGAAGGTTCCCGGCTCGCCTTCATCGACGTTGCAGATGACGTAGCGGCCGTCCGCGGGGGCGGCGCGGCACAGGCTCCACTTCTGTCCGGTGGGAAAGCCGGCGCCGCCGCGACCGCGCAGGCCAGCGGCCTTGACCTGCTCGACGACCTCCACCGAGCCGAGCTCCATGGCCCGGCGCAACGCGTCGCCTGCAGCATACGGCGCGAAGATCACCGGACCCGGCCGGCGGAGGTGATTTCGCACTTCGGACCCGATGCTGGGCAGCGCGTTGTTGCCATCCAGAGACGGCCGGACGAGCGCGGCGAGCGGCACCCCGGCGCGCATCCCCGCCACGAGCTCCCGGACCCGCTCCGGAGTGACGGCAGTAAAGACAGTGTCATTGATGAGGATGGCCGGCTCTTGATCGCACATGCCGATGCACGAGGTCTTGCGCAGTCCGATGCGGTCGTCCGCGGTGTTACTGCCAAGCTTCACGCCGAGCTCGGACTCCAGAGCCGCGATCACCGCGGCGGCGCCGGCCATCTCGGCCGTGACGCTCGTGTTCACGTAGATCGTGTAGTCGCCGGCGTGCTGCTCGGTAAAGAAGTGATAGAAAGTTGCCGTCCCCTCGACGTGGACGCGGGGGATGTCAAGCTCCTCGGCAACCGCCGTAATCGCCTCGGCCGGGATCCGGCGCCACAGCCGCTGCACTTCCCGCAGGATCGTCAAGAGCTCGGTGGGATCGCCCTTGCAAGAAGCGACGATGGCTTTGATCTGGGCGCGCAGGTCTTCGCTGGGTGAGCTCATACTCATGGACCGCTCTATCTCGAGCCCCTATTTTGAGGGAAAGCTAGCGCAAAATAGGTA